>CAZUZE010000020.1:2569-18352 GCA_964624565.1 uncultured Robiginitalea sp. | reverse complement strand
GGGCGTCTTCCCTGAATTTGAAAATTTTCGTGAGTTGCCTCCGGACAAAAAGCCCCTGGGCAACGCGGCCGAGGAACCCCATAGGCAACTTGTAGTCGACGATGTCCTCCATCACCACACCTCCCTCGATCTCCCTGATAAAATGTTTATGGTGCCAGAGGCTGTATGGCCCGTATCGCTGTTCATCGACGAAGTAGGCCCCCGGGGTTACATGCGTAATTTCGCTCACCCAGCGCGTACGCACTCCTGGAAGGGGGGAAACCGCATATTGGATCAGCTGCCCGGCGTACATGGGACGCTCGGCCCCGCTCAGGATTTCAAACCCCATGTCAGGTGGCGTGATTTTCTGCAGGTTGGCCGGATTGGAAAGGAAGTCCCAGGCCGTTTCCGGGGGGATGGGCAGCTGCTGTGTGGCCTCTAAGCGATACAATCTCATAGCGTACCACAAAGATACAGTTGATTTTGTTTAATTAGAAAGGAGACCTAGTTAAACATTTTACAAAACTGTGAGGCCACCGTACCAGGAAGCTGCCGCACATTTCGGACTGGTGGGTGTCTGCCCACGCCCGGATTTCGTACCTTGCCGGCATGCGAATTATCTTCTTCAGGTTTATCCTGATCACCACCCTGGCGCTGCCGGGTGCCTTGACAGGCCAGCTTCACGGGAAGTGGGAGGGTCGCCTGCCGGATCAGGTGCACGAAAGCTCCGGGCTGTTGTGGCTGGGCGATCATTTGGTCACCATCAATGATTCCGGGAATGCCCCCGTGCTTTACGAACTGGATACCACTTCCCTGCAGGTGGTCCGGGAGGTAGCTGTGGTAAATGCGGGCAATACGGACTGGGAAGCACTGGCCTCGGATAAGGACTACATCTATATCGGGGACATCGGCAATAACCTCGGAAGGCGGAAGGACCTTCGGATCCTCAGGATATCCAAAAGGGACTATTTCGAAAAGGACCAGGTGGGTGCGGAGGTTATTTCCTTTGCCTATGAGGACCAGGTGGATTTTGTCGGAAAGGGGAACAGTGACTGGGATGCAGAAGCCCTGGTCGCCACCGCAGATTCCCTCTGGATATTTACCAAGCAATGGCGACAAAAGGGGACGGTGGTTTACAGCCTCCCGAAAATCCCCGGAACTTTCAGGGCCCGGAGAAGGGCATCTTATGACACAGGTGGGCTCGTCACAGGGGCCGTGCTGGATTCGGCCCGGGGTGGGTGGTTCCTCCTCGGGTACTCGGGGGAACTGGAACCCTTCATCCTGCAGGTGCCGGGGACCACACCGGCAGAGGGGTTTCCCCCGGACACCAGGAAACACCTGCTGACCGTGGGATTTCTCAAGGAGCAACGGGACATCCCTGCCGCAGCGGACACAGCGGGAGGTCAAAGTGAAAAGCCACAGGCTGCTGCCGTTCCGTTTCCCATTGCCTTTGCCCAGGTGGAAGGCATCACGCTGAGCCCGGAAGGGGACCTGTTGATCAGCGCAGAGGCATTCGACCGAAAAATCATTTCCCTGCCCGCTGCCCTGTACCGGGTCCCTGCCAGTACCCTGCAACAGGTGCCCGGGGCCAGTCCGGACCGTCCCTGAGTTCCCCCGGTACGCCAACTGTTTGGCCGGAACTACCTGGCCGGTTCGCGAGAAGGAAAAGCTATGGGGTTGGGATGCTCTGATAAACGGGCTTCGGAAGGCCCTGGGCATCAGGGGTCACAGGACGGGATTTAAGTTTTTATTAACAAGACGACCCTGCCTTTCTCAGTAGTTTTGGGCAAACACTAAATTCCAGCTAAAATGATGAAAAAAACACTTCTTGTCCTGGCCCTGTGCGCGGGACTTTCCGGGTTTGCGCAAATGCAGACCCCGGCCCCAAGCCCTTCTTCAACCCTGAACCAGATGGTGGGCCTGACCGATGTTACCGTAACCTATTCCCGCCCCTCTATGAGAGGACGCAAGGTTTTCGGAAACCTGGTCCCCGAAGGCAAGCTCTGGAGGACGGGTGCCAATGCCAACACCACCGTTACTTTCAGCGATGATGTTACCGTAGGGGGCAAAACCCTGAAAGCGGGAACCTATGCTATTTTTACCAAGCCGCATTCCGATAAGTGGGAGGTCTTCTTTTACACCGATACCAGTAACTGGGGGACACCGGCCACCTGGGACGAAAGCAAAGTGGCCGCAAGCGTAACCGTTCCGGCTGTTAAGGCAACCCCCGCGGCGGAGACCTTCACCATTACCCTCGATGCCCTGCACAACAATGGGGGGACCCTTGGCATGTGGTGGGAAAACACCTATGCGGGCGTGCCCTTTGAAGTGCCTACCAAGGCCAAGGCAATGAAGAGCATTGAAGCAGCCATGGGCGGGCCTTCTGCCAACGATTACTACGGGGCAGCCTCCTACTATTTTCAGGAAGGAATGGAAATGGACAAGGCCAGGGAATATATCGACAAAGCAGTGGCCATGAACCCTGATGCATTCTGGATGATGCGACAGCAATCCCTGATATACGCCAAGATGGGGGATAAGGACGGGGCGATCGCTGCGGCCAAAAAGTCCCTTGCAGCGGCTGAAAAGGCCGGCAATGCGGATTACGTAAAAATGAACAAAGACTCCCTGAAGGAGTGGGGGGCTATGTAAAGAAGTCCTTTATGAAAAATAAAACCCGGTCCCCTGAGGCCGGGTTTTTTTATATGCGGACCGGGGGGTTCCTCAGGAGCCTGTCAAATCCTTCCAGCAATAGCGCCAGTGAGATCACCAGGGCACAGCCAAAGGCGTTGAGCCAGAGGAAGGACATCCATTCGTAGTCCCAGCCCACTATTACGACGATCTGGGTGATGATGGCCGCGATAAAAACAGCGTTGCCCCTAACTGCCTTAAAGAAAAATGCCAGGAGGAAGATCCCGAGGACATTGCCGTAAAAGATCGATCCTATGATATTCACCAGTTGGATCAGGTTCTCGGCCAGGCTTGCCACACAGGCCAGGATAATGGCGAGGATTCCCCAGAGGAGCGTAAAGAGCCGCGAAACCTTAACGTAATGCCGGGGCTCCATTTCCGTCTTTTTATTTCTCTTGTAGAGGTCCAGGGCGGAAATGGTCCCGAGCGCATTGAGCTCCGATGCGGTCGAAGACATGGCGGCGGAGAGAATGACCGCCAGGAGCAGGCCGATTAGGCCCCTGGGCAGGTAATTCAGGATAAAATGGATAAAGACGTAGTCTTTGTCATTGGTCTCCACACTGCTGTCCGCCTGCCGGATGAGTTCTTTGGCCCTTTCCCGGTTCAGCCGCTCCTGCTGGTTGATCCTCAGGATGGCCTCCCTGGCGTCTACGGTGGTATTGTATTCCTTGAGCTCCAAAGCCTTTGTGAAGGCATCCTGGGCCATTTTTTTCTCCTCTTCCAGTTTTCCGTGTGCCCTTTCAAGGGCTGCGTAATCGTCCGCGTATTCGGATTCCTGCACGGCCAGGGTGGCGGCCGGATTAAAATTTAGGGGGGAAGGGTTGTACTGGTAAAAGACGAATACCATAACGCCCACCAGCAGGATGAAAAACTGCATGGGGATTTTGAGGAGCCCGTTGAAGATCAGCCCCAGCTGGCTCTCCCGGACGGATTTCCCCGAGAGATAGCGCTGTACCTGGCTCTGGTCCGTGCCGAAATAGGCCAGCATCAGGAACATTCCCCCCGTGATCCCGCTCCAGAAGGTATACCGGCTGCTGGTGTCGAGGTCAAAATTGAGGATGTTGAGTTTGTCGCTGGCCCCGGCTATTTTCAGGGCCTTGCCAAAATCGATATCCGTGGGGAGGTACCCCAGGATAAAAAAGAAGGCCATGAACATCCCGAGCATGATCACGAACATCTGCTGTTTCTGGGTGACGTTTACCGCCTTGGTGCCCCCGGAAACGGTGTAGATGATCACAAGGATCCCGATGATGATATTGAGGGTTTTCAGGTCCCAGCCGAGCACTGCGGATAAAATGATGGACGGTGCAAAAATGGTGATGCCCGCCGCCAGTCCTCGCTGTATCAAAAACAGTACAGCTGCCAGGGTACGGGTCTTCAGGTCGAAGCGCCTTTCCAGGAATTCATAGGCCGTATAAACCTTTAAGTGGTGGTAGATGGGGATGAAGACGATACAGATGATGATCATGGCCAGGGGCAGCCCGAAATAAAACTGGACAAAACCCATCCCATCGTGATAGGCCTGGCCCGGGGTGGAAAGGAAGGTGATGGCACTGGCCTGGGTCGCCATCACAGAAAGGCCCACCGTCCACCACTTGGCGCGGTTGCCCCCGAGCACGTATTCCTTCACATCCTTGTTCCCCCGCGTTTTCCATACCCCGAAAAACACGATAAAAAAAAGGGTACCCGCCAGGATGATCCAGTCGATTGCCGCCATGCTATGCGTTAGAAATCATGATTAGGTAAAAAATGAGGATGTAGATCGCATTCACCACCAGGACGAGGGTGTAGGTGCGCTTCCACACCATCTTTTCCTTCATTTCATCCTTTAACTGCATGGCTTCCGCGATTTGGGGCCTTCCCGACGGAAAGCATATTTGATAGCAACTTGAAGGCACCCGGAACACCTGCAGGGAGTTCCCTGAAGAAGCTCAGGCCCGTGTAGATGTAATACCCGGAGCCATAGGGCGCCACCAGGAGGGCCCCTTCCTTCACCTCCTCACCCGGGTCATTCATGGCGAGCAATGGGGTATAGGCCGGGTTCCACTGGTCCGGGAAGTATAGCCCCCGCTCCTGTACCCAACCCTCAAAATCGCCGGGTTCTATGCGGTTGGGGAAGTTAAGGATGGGATGTTCCCGGTCGAGGAGGGCCACCGGGGCGGTTTCATCGGAAACGCGGTCCCTGGAAAGCCGCAGGGGATAGGGGGCCAGGTTGCTGAAATCCCGTGAGCCGCGTCCGCTGGTGTTGTACTGGACGATCAGGGTGCCCCCTTCCTGAACATACTTCAGGAGGATATCGTTCTTGAAAGGCAGTTCGTCCAGCACATTATACGCCCGGATTCCGAGCATGACCGCGTCCATCTTTTTTAAATTTTCAGGGCTAAGGGCGTCCAGGTCCAGGGAATGTACCGTATAGCCGATGGCCTCCAGGTTTTCAGGCACCTGGTCACCGGCCCCCATGACGTAGCCGATGTGCTGTCCCGCCTTTTCCACATTGAGGCGGACCACTTTAACGGCGGCAGGCAGCAAGACGGCCTGGGAGGGAATATGCTCGTAAACGATGGGGATGAGTTCCTTGTCATACGCCATTCCGTCAACCTGGATGTTCGGCCTCACATATCCCTGGGAATCCCCGGGCGGAGGCAGGAGTGTAAACTGAAAAACCTGTTCATCCCCCTTGCCCGTCAGGTCCAGAGGGTAGCTTTCCGGCGTGGCCTGCCAGCCCGCGGGGACCTTAAGGGAGACCTGCCCTTTGGCGCGTTCCGCCTGGGATTTTACGATGACTTTAAGCGGCCGGGGATGGGCCGTGGTAAACATGCTTACCTGCTCTTCGAAGGAAGCGGTCACTTTGGGCAGGACCTCAAATGCCCGGACCAGTTCCCCTTTGTCGGGCTCGGAATAGCGGTGTTTTACCGGCGTAACATACGTCAGGGGGGTGCCATTGAGCTTCAGGTCAGCCCTCAGATAAAAGGCCGGAGGGGTTTCAGGCTTTCCAATCAGGGCCGGGTCCGGAACCTTGTAAAGTCCCAGGGTGCCTTCTTCCCGAAGCCAGTAGGGATCGGTTCCTGCATGGTCCACCGGAACCCTGATGGATCCTTCCAGGAGGATGCGCTGGTTGTACGGCAGGGTGATGAGGCTGTCACCCCCTGTCCCGGAATCCAGCTGAAAGCCCAGCACTTCTGCGGGCCACTGTGACCGGTTGACCATCTCGATGCGCACCCCTGCCTCTTCCCCCGGGTTTGCCGAATATTCCTCTGAAGAAGCTTCGATGTAAAGGCCGCTGACCCCGACGATCAAATCGAGCAGCTGCTGGCGCTTTACGCGCTTCCAGTGCGAATCCTCCAGTCCATCCAAAACCTGGTATGCTTTAAGGAGGTCGGGCAGGTGGGAGGAGGGGTTTTTAAAATCAAAGGCGGCTTCCATAGGGAGCAGGATGGCCCCGACTGCTTCACCCCCTTTGATCCTTCCCCAGCTGGTGTCGATCCCGTCAAAGAGATCCCCCGAAGCAGGCATACTGCCTTCCAGCAGTTCCACATACTCCATTTCGGACCCGCGCACATTGAGCCTTCCAAAGCCCTGGCACCGGTGCTGGCTGCTGGCCATGGCCGCTATTTCATTATTGGAAAGCCCGCGTTCGGGATAGAACACCCCGATATCCAGGGGGACCAGCCGGGACTTGTCGGCCTTTTCAAAATTTTCGGGGCTTCCGTAGAACCACCAGGAGGTATTGAAAAAGAGGCGCTGCGGGGCCCAGGGGTCCAGAGCTGCCAGCTGGTCCGGATAGGCACTGCGCTCCCCTGAGAGGGAGAATGCCTCGGTACTGAGGATGGCCGAAGAGGTGTGATGCCCGTGCGTGGTGCCCGCCGTGCGGTGGTCAAAGCGGTTGATGATGATGTCTGGCTTAAACGTCCGTATCACGCGGACCACGTCCGAGAGTACGGCATCCCGGTCCCAGATCCGAAGGGTTTCATCCGGGTGTTTGGAATAGCCGAAATCATTGGCACGTGTAAAAAACTGCTGCCCCCCGTCCACCCTGCGTGCCGCAAGGAGTTCCTGAGTACGGAGGACTCCCAGCAGTTCCCGGAGCTCTGTGCCGATCAGGTTCTGGCCCCCGTCCCCCCGGGTCAGGGAGAGATAGGCGGTGCGGGCGTGTACGTGGTTCGAGAGGTAGGAAATCAGCCGCGTGTTCTCGTCGTCCGGATGGGCCGCAATATACAGGGCCGAACCGAGGAAATTGAGTTTCTGGAGGTCGTTGTAAAGCTTGACGGACGAAGAAGGGGCGGTGGCCTGCCCGCTGAAAACTGCAGGGATAAGGAGGGCTCCTGTGAGTACCCAGCGCAGTAAATATCGCATATTCGTTGGATTAGTCGGCTTTCAAATATAGAAAGATATAAGCGCAGGACGGGTACTTTAAAACTTCTTTAACACCTTAAAACGATTCGGTTTCTTCCAATTGCTCGTTCAGTGTTTTGACCAGGGTAACCGCTTTCTGAAGAAAGAGGTTGTTGGGGTAGGTGAGCAGTTCATTCCTGGAATTCCTCAAATGCACATGGTAGGCCCTTATGTCTTCTATTGTGAATTCGTTCTCGCCCTCCAGTTCCTTGTCCAGGATCCTGATGTGGTCCCCGATTTTAAACGGCAGGGAGAAAAACAGGATGACCCCGGCCGTTATGTTGCTCAGGATGGACCAGCTTGCAAACAGGGCAACCCCAATCACCGCAAAGACGGAGGACAGGATCAGGCCCACTTCACGGATGTTTACCCCCCAGATAAGAAGCAGGGCACTGATCATCAAAATGACATGTCCGATGGCCACGTATTTGATGATCAGGCGGGTGCGAATATCATTCAGGTCGCTGATCCGCCCGACCTTGCGGATCGCCTTGGTGGAGATGTACCTGGTGATCGTCAGGATCCCCAGGGTTACAATGGTTGTATAAATCTCGGTCTGGTAGGTTATAAATACGTCTTTCATGGAATGGAGAGGCCTAGGCTATCGCGGAGCGACACATCTGAATTTCTGTTTTTTTGCCAGTACGGGCTCATAATCGTCTTTTTCAGCCGGGCCGTTGAGGTGAGGTCCCCGCTGCCCGAAGGATAGGTTTCCGTCCAGCCCTCGATCCGATGGGGAAAGGCAGTGCCGAATTGGATTTTCAGCGTCCGGTCCAGTTCGGGATAGGTAAGGGTTAGTTCACGGACTCCGGACGATTCCCCGGAAAGGGTGAGGGTGGCTTCATAGGCTTTGATCGGCTGGTGTTTCAGGCGTAGGTACTCAAGGGACGGGATCATCTGCACGGCCCCCGAGGGGATTTCCCCCGGGTTGATCCGAAGCAGCGTCCAGAGTTCATCCTCCAGGAACTTCTTTTCCAGCCGCAGCGACTGGTCTGCCTCCGCTTCAAAATAACTCCGGGATTCAACCTCGAATACCTCCCGGTTGTTCAGCTGGGTGAATACATGGCCGCACCACTCCTGAACGGAAGTGGTGATCTTCAGGGCATGGGCCTGGTGGGAAACCGGATAAAAAATGCTGCTCATAATGGAGTAGGGGTACACCCCTGTCAAAAACTTACGCACCCGGTTCAGCTTCAGTACCGAAGCGTCGGAAGGCCCCGGTCGATCCGCTTTGACCTGTTTCACGGGATCGAAGGGTTCGGTCACGAAAATAAGGGTGGCTTCCCCCTGGCGGAGCTCGCCGTACCGGGCCTGCTGCAGGTCATAACTGCTGACTTCTGCAAGGCCAGCGTACCAGTATTCCTTGAATTCCGAGGTTACCGGCCTGCTGGCTGCCGGGGTCGCTGAGGGCACTTCGGTTGATTCGGAGGAATCCCCAGGATCAGAGGGGACTCCTTCTGCGCAGCCCAGGGCCATGCTCAGCAGGAACATATAAAACAAATAGGGGGGGCGTAGTATCTTTTTCAAAACAGGTCTTTAATTTTTTTGGTAAAAATACCTCAAATACTACTGTCAGCCATGTCCCTTAACGTTTTGTAAACTAATTGAGTAGGCAGCCCCACCACGTTGGTGTAGGAGCCCCTGATCCCTTCAACGCCCACAAGGCCGATCCATTCCTGAATCCCATAGGCACCTGCCTTGTCGAGGGCCTGCCCGGATCCCACATAGGCTTCGATCATTTCATCGGTAAGCTGTGCGAATTTCACTTCTGTGATGGCATGGGATACCGTATTTCGGTCCGTTGTGCTGAAACAAACCGAAGTAATCACTTCGTGCCATTTACCGGAAAGTGTTTTCAGGGTTTGGACCGCCTGGGCGGGCCCGTCGGGTTTTTCGAGCACGGAACCCCTGAACCAGACGATTGTATCTGCGGTGAGGACCAGGGTACCGGGCTCCAGATATGCTTCCAGGGAAGCAGCCTTTTGCAGGGCGAGATAATCGGTGATCTGATGGCCCTGAAGGTGCGGGGGATACACCTCTTCGATTGCTGCCGGGATTACTTCAAATGAGATTCCCATGTCACGTAGCAGGTTTTTCCTCCTGGGGGAGGCCGAACCGAGGATCACCCGGGAAAACGGAAGCTTTTCCATAATGCCGGATCAGTCGTTTGCCGCGTCAAAATGGGTATGCCAGTGCCCGCGGACCTTCAGTACCTGCTCGATGATGTCCCTGACACAGCCGGCGCCCCCATCGAGGTGTGAAATATAGTGTGAAATGCGCTTGACCTCCGGCACGGCATTCTGCGGGCAGGCCACCATCCCCGACATTTGCATGGCAGGGATATCCGGGATGTCATCCCCCATATAGAGGATTTCTTCGGGCCGGATCTCGTAATCCATCAGGTATTCCCGCAGGGATTCTTCCTTGAAGGCCGATCCCAGGTAGATATCGGTGACGCCCAGTGCCCTTAGCCGCTCCCGTACCCCTTCATTGGACCCCCCGCTGATAATGCAGATGCGGTATCCCTGGGTCAGGGCCGTCTTCACGGCGTACCCGTCCCGCACATTCATCTTCCTGAGGAGTTCCCCTTCTGTGGTGATCAGGATGGAGCTGTCGGTAAAGACGCCGTCAACGTCGAAGACAAAGGTGGTCACATCCTTAAGGAGTTCCTTATAGTTCCTGTTCATAAGTTCGTTGTATGGATTCAGAGACAATTCTGTAAAGCTCGCTTTCCGGGGATCCCTTTAAAAGGTCGAGGTGCGCGTTCAGGGTGGCTGTATCATTTCGTCGGGCGGGCCCTGTCTGAGCCTCATAAGCCGAAAGGTCCTGCACCTTGGAACAGGTTTCCCGCAAAAGCGGGTGGAGGAGCCCTTCCGGCAAGCCCGCCTTTTTGCACAGGGTTTCCCCGAGACAGATCATATGGTTGGAGAAGTTATTGATGTACACGGCCGCCAGGTGCAATTCCCTTCGCTTGTCCGTTCCTATTTGAACGACCCGGGTACTCAGTGCCCGGGCAAGGGAGGATAGCAGTGCCATATCCGATTCAACAGGCGCCTCAATACATATGGGGACTTCATCAAAGGAGAGCTCCCTTCCTTTGGAAAAGGTCTGTAACGGGTAAAACACCCCTTTTCGGGAGAGGGGTTCGAGCACATCGAGGCCCATGGCGCCGGAAGTATGCACAAAGAGCGCGCTGCCCCGGGCATACTGTGCCGCAACCCGGGCGATGGCCTGGTCCGAGACCGCGAGCAAGAAGATATCGGCTCCTTCCGGGGGTTCTCCAAGGGGCAGCCTGGGAACGGATGGATCAAAACCATCCAATGCGGCTTCCCGCCGTGCCGCAAGGCCTGCGAGCTGAACCCCCCCGGCTTGCAGCAAGGCGCGGTGGAGGTGGTAGGCGAGATTGCCGCTTCCGATAAGCACTACCCGAATCACGGTATAAAAATAGAGATATAATCGGATGATGCGTGTCCCTGCTGTCAAAACCAGCAAAAGGGTTGCAGGCAGGGTCCGGTACGGCTGCGGGTCTTGCGGGCCGGGAGGGCCGTCAAAGCGGGTCGTGCTTCGGAACGCAAAACCGGGAACCCCCTCCTTTTTAACAATTGAAATTAGGGGTACTGTCCCGCCTGCTTTATTTTTGTCCCTGTTTACCCTATTTTAGTCACCCACTAGACACTGAAACCATGTTGAAATCCCTGGGAAAACTCCTTTTTTCCACCCGCCTGATGGCTGTTTTGTTCCTTCTCATGGCGCTGGCCATGGCTTTTGGGACCTTTATCGAGAGCTGGTACAGCACGGAAACAGCCCGGATCTGGATATACAATGCCTGGTGGTTTGAGGTCATCATGGCATTTTTCGTAATCAACTTTGTCGGGAACATCAAACGGTACCGCCTGCTGCGATGGGAGAAATGGCCCGTGCTGCTCCTGCACCTTTCCTGGATCCTGATTATTGTCGGTGCGTTTATCACCCGTTACATCAGCTATGAGGGGATGATGCCGATACGCGAAGGGGAGACCGAGAAGATCTTTTATTCCGACAAGACCTATCTTACGGTGCTTATCGATGGCCAGAAGGACGGCCAGCTCCAGCGACTGCCCCTGGAGAGTGACCTGATCGTCACCGAGCAGGCGATTCAGTCCAACCTCCCCTGGAACGTGAAGTTCGATACCATCCCCGTCAAAATTTCCTATGCGGGCTTTATTGAAGGGGCCCGTATGGAGATCGTCCCGGACGAGGCCGGATCCAGGTACTTTAAAATAGTGGAGGCAGGGGCAGGTTCCCGTCACGACCATTACCTGGAAGAGGGAACCGTCCAGAGCATTCACAACATCCTCTTCAGCTTTAACAAGCCCACCGATGGCGCCATAAATATCATGGACTCGCCTGAAGGGTTCACGATCCGTTCCCCTTTTGAGGGTAGTTTTATGCGGATGGCAGATCAGTTCAGCGGCACCCTGGCCGTTGACAGTGTGCAGACCCTGCAATTGCGCTCCCTCTATACCCTTGGGACGCTGCAGTTCGTGATGCCACAACCCCCGATCAGGGGAAGCTACCAGGCGGTGCGCATCCCGGAAGGGGAGCGGAATGACAACGATCCGGATGCCATGCTGATCGATGTGACCTCCCAGGGGCAAACCGTCCGGAAAGCGCTTATCGGGAGCAAGGGGAGGCTGCAATACACCGATCCGTTCACCCTGGGGGCGCTCACCTTCCGGGCGGCCTATGGATCCAAGATCCGGGAATTGCCCTTCAGTATTACCCTCAATGATTTTATAGCGGAGAAATACCCCGGGACGGAAAAGGCCTATTCCGCATTTATGAGCAAGATCACGGTAAATGATGACCGCTCTTTTGACTATGATATTTTTATGAACCACGTCCTGGACCACCGCGGCTACCGGTTCTTCCAGGCGAGTTTTGACCCGGATGAAAAGGGGACGGTCCTTTCGGTGAACCACGATTTCTGGGGCACCTGGGTTACCTATACAGGCTACTTCCTGTTGTACATTGGGCTTATGGGGATCATTTTCTTTGGGAACACCCGGTTCAGGGAACTCGCCCGGAACCTTGAAAAGGTGAAAGCAAAAAAGGCGGTCCTCACTACCTTCCTGTTGCTGATCGCGCCCCTGGCCTGGAGCCAGGAGCCCGGCCCGCAGCCGGATCACAACCACAGTGTGCTGCCCGCCACGGAGCAGGTGGACTCCCTGATCCTCGCCCTTTCCGTACCCAGGGAGGAAGCCGAGAAATTCGGCCATCTGGTAATACAGGATGACGGGGGCCGCATGAAGCCGGTAAATACGTTTTCC
Organism: uncultured Robiginitalea sp.; assembly: GCA_964624565.1. Lineage (GTDB taxonomy): Bacteria > Bacteroidota > Bacteroidia > Flavobacteriales > Flavobacteriaceae > Robiginitalea. The sequence goes on along the minus strand of CAZUZE010000020.1, from coordinate 5,981 downwards.
TCCGAACTGCTCCGCAAACTGAGTTTCAGGGACAGCTACCTGGGCCTGACCCCCGACCAGGTCCTGCTCTCCATGATGATGCAGCCCAGGCTCTGGACCATGGCGGAGTTTATCGCCCTCGACAAAAAAGCCCAGAACGACAGTATCCGCAATATTATTGGGGTTTCCGGGGACCAGCGATATGTAAAGCTGCTCGACTTTTTTGATTCCAGTGGGCAGAACAAGCTGGATCCGGTTCTGCAGGATGCCTTTGCCACCAATACCCCCGACAAGTTCCAACAGGACTTCAAGGACGCCTATTTCCGTTTAAGCCTGCTGAACCGGGCCCTGAGCGGGGAAATCCTGCGGATTTTTCCATTGCTCAACGACGAGAACAACAAGTGGATTTCCGCCCAGGAGTTCCGAAATGGCCGGTTTTCAGTGCCGGACACACTCTATGCCAATTTTATCAGCAATTCGATCCCCTTTTATTTAATGTCCCTTCAGAAAGCGGCCGAAACGGGGGATTATTCCGAGCCGGACCGCTTGCTGGAGGCCTTTCACCAGAACCAGGTGAACCACGGGAGTGAAGTACTCCCCTCCGAAAACAGGGTAAAGGCCGAGGTCATCAACAACCAGCTGGACATCTACAACCGCCTGTACCGTTATTACGCCCTGGTTGGGATTTTCCTTTTTCTGGTCCTGATCTTCCGGATCTTCAGGGAGCGGCGGATCTGGGACATGGCAACCTATTTTCTCAAAGGGACGATCATCGTCATGTTCATCTGGCATACGGCAGGCCTGGCCATCCGATGGTACATTTCGGGCCATGCCCCCTGGAGCGATGCCTATGAGAGCATCCTGTATGTCTCCTGGGCCACCATGGGGATGGGGCTCTGGCTGGGGCGAAAGAGCGATATGACGATCGCAGCCACGGCCTTTGTAACTTCCATCCTGCTTTGGATTGCCCACCAGAGCTGGGTCGACCCCTCCATTGCCAACCTGCAGCCGGTCCTCGACAGCTACTGGCTGATGATCCACGTGGCGGTCATCGTGGCCAGCTACGGCCCCCTGACCGTGGGAATGATCCTCGGGGTGGTGAGCCTGATCCTGATTTTGCTGACCAATGAGCGGAACCGCGAGAAGATGAAACTCAACCTGCGGGAACTGACCATCATCAATGAGCTGGCCCTTACCATTGGCCTGGTAATGCTCACGATCGGGAATTTCCTGGGCGGGCAATGGGCCAATGAAAGCTGGGGGCGCTACTGGGGCTGGGATCCGAAGGAGACCTGGGCCCTGATCTCCATCCTGGTCTACGCCTTTGTGATCCATACCCGCCTGGTCCCGGGCCTTCGGGGCACCTGGACCTTTAATTTCCTCAGCGTAGTCGCCTTCTCGAGTATCATGATGACGTATTTTGGGGTAAACTTTTACCTGGTAGGCCTTCACAGCTACGCGAGCGGGGAACAGGTAATCACCCCGACCTTTGTCTGGTATACCCTTGGGGGTGTTCTCCTCCTGGGGGGGCTAAGCTGGTGGCGCTACCGGGTTCAGTTTAAATGAGCTGCCTGTCAAAACCCGCATCTGTCTGCGTAAATCACTACCTTTATTTCTTTAACTCTTGACTATGGAAAAAAAGGCCAAAGGGGTCAATACCATCTGCACCCATGTGGGGGAATTGGAAGACACTACTTTCAAAGGCGCCGTTTCCCCCCTGTATATGAGCACTTCCTACGATTATGAGGAAGTCGATATCAAGCGGTATCCCCGCTATTTCAACACCCCCAACCAGGAGGCCCTGTGCCGGAAGATCGCAGCCCTTGAACACACCGAATCCGCACTGATATTCGGCAGCGGGATGGCCGCCGTAAGCACGGCCCTGCTTGCATTCCTGGGCAAAGGGGACCATATGGTGGTACCCAGGCAAATCTATGGGGGTGCCTATAACCTGATCGTAGAGGAGTTTCCCAAATACGGGATCGAATTTACCTTTATAGACGGGACGGGGGCGGATGATTTTGAAAATGCGATCCAGCCCAACACCCGTGTGCTCTATTTGGAGACCCCATCCAACCCCTTGCTCACCCTCACGGACCTTGAAGCTGTGGGCCGGCTGGCGAGGTCGAGAAACCTTACGACACTGATCGACAATACGTTTGCAAGCCCTGTAAACCAGAATCCGGCCGATTTCGGGATCGATATTGCGATCCACAGCGCGACAAAGTACATGGGGGGACATTCCGACATATGTGCCGGAGCCGTGGCCGGGTCCCGGGAGCATATCGACCGCATTTTTCAACTGGCCAAGAACCTGGGAGGCAGCCTGAGCGACTATACGGTTTGGCTGCTGGAACGAAGCCTTAAAACCATGGGGCTACGCGTGAGGGCCCAAAATGAAAATGCCCTGGAGCTGGCCCGTTACCTTCATGCCCATCCCGATATCGAACGGGTTTATTACCCGGGCCTCGAGAGCCATCCCGGGCATCAGATCGCCCGGGCCCAGATGAAGGGCTATGGGGGGATGCTTTCCTTTGAACTCGCCGAGGGGGTGGACCAGCACACGTTCATGCGCTCCCTGCAGTGGGTGAAAGTTTCCATGAGCCTTGCCGGGGTGGAGAGCACGCTGTTGTCCCCTGCCAAGACGTCCCATTCCCTTCTGAGTCCGGAGGAGCGCATCCAGGCAGGCATCAGTGACCGGCTGATCCGCTTTTCCACCGGAATCGAGGATATCGAAGACCTGAAGGAAGACCTCACCCAGGCATTGGCCAGGTCGAAACAACTCAAAAGGGAACCCATCACCAAAAACTGAAATCTGAATGGCTGTTAAATTAGATATCCTGGTTTTCGGGGCACACCCCGACGATGCAGAATTGGGGGCAGGGGCCACCATAGCCAAGGAAATTGCCTCCGGTAAAAAGGTAGGGATTATCGACCTGACCCGTGGGGAACTGGGAACGCGGGGATCGGCTGAGATCCGGGAAAAAGAAGCTGAAAAGGCGGCAAAAATCCTCGGCCTCACCGTGCGGGACAACCTGGAATTCCAGGATGGCTTTTTTCGCAATGATCCACAGCACCAGTTGGCCGTTATCCGACAGATCCGCAAATACCGCCCCGATGTGGTGCTATGCAATGCGGTTCACGACAGGCATATCGACCATGCAAGGGGAAGCGACCTGGTGAGCGATTCGTGTTTTCTCAGCGGGCTTGTCAAGATCGACACCCAGCTGGAAGGGGATGACCAGTGGCAGGAGCCCTGGCGGCCGAAGCACGTGTACCATTACATCCAGTGGAAAAACCTCGAGCCGGATTTCGTTGTGGACGTCAGCGGGTTTATCGGGAAAAAGATGGAGGCGATCCGCGCGTATGATTCCCAGTTCTTCGACCCGGAGAGCAAGGAGCCCGAAACACCGATCAGCAGCAGGAACTTCCT
>CAZUZE010000020.1:0-2547 GCA_964624565.1 uncultured Robiginitalea sp. | reverse complement strand
GATTTGGGCCGCCTGGTAGGGGTGGAGTACGCCGAAGGATTTACCGTGGAACGCACGGTAGCGGTTACAGGACTCGACAGCCTGATTTAGACTGCCTTGCTATACGTCCCGGAAGCTTTGGGAAGGGTAAAATAAAAAGTGCTTCCCTTTCTCAAAAGGCTGTCCACCCATATTTCACCCCCATTTTTAAGGATCATTTCCTTGCATAGGGAAAGGCCCAGGCCGGTTCCTTTTTCATTGGCCGTTCCATAGGTGGAATGCGTATTGTCCGATTTGAAAATGCTCTGCAGGGTCAGGCGGTCCATACCCACCCCGGTGTCTCGGATTGAAATGATCCAGTAGTCGTTCTTTTCTTCGGCGCTCAAGGTGACCATCCCGTTTTCGGGGGTAAATTTGAGCGCGTTGCTGATCAGGTTCCTCAGGACGATGTCCACCTGGTTCGGGTCAGACCATACCTGCGTATGGGCCGGGATTTCACTCACTATTTTTATGCTCTTGTTCTCGGCGATTTCATTCAGCAGTTTGATGTTTTCCGCGGCAATGCCTTCTAAGAGGACCGAAGTGGGACGGGTCACCGATCCGTTTAACTGGGAGTGTCCCCAGGAGAGCAGGTTGTTCAGGGTAAAAAAGATATGGTCCACATCGGAACGCAGCTTGGGCATATAGGAGGCCAGTTCGTTGATGGTGATTTCCCCATCCTTAAAGATCTGAAGGAGGTCTTTGAGGGCACCTACAGGGCCCCTTAGGTCATGGCCTATAATGGAAAAGAGTTTCGCCTTCGTCTCGTTGTCAGCCTGCAGCTCCGCCTTACGCTTCTCCAGGATCTCATGTTTGGATTCGAGCTCCCGGGTCAGGCGTTGCTGGAGTTTTTTACTGCGGTATACCAGGTAAATAATCAGGATGGAAAACAGCAATAGCCCGGAAGCGAGGTAAATGAACCGTTTTTGGCTGGCCAGGGCCTTTTCGTTATCCCGGATCAGGGTTTCTTTCTGTTGTTCGTATTCTGTTTTTGTTTTCAGCAGGCTCAGGCTTTGTTTGTTTTCGTTCCTGCTGAGGGTGTCAGAGAGCTCCTGGAACAGTTCGTGGTAGGCCAGGGCGGTGGCGTAGTCCTGCCGCCTCCTGTAGATTTCGTAGAGGGTCTTTGAACACTTCCGGGTTCCTTCCGTAAAGTTGATGTCCCTGCTGATCCGGAAGGCCTCCTCGGCGTACCGGGTGGCCAGGCTGTCGTTTTCAAGCCCGATATAGGTTTCCGCCATCCCGTTTAGCAAGTCGATCCGCGCCCGGTCGTCATCCAGGTTCTCGTGCAGCAATTCGCTTTGGCGGTACCAGTAAAGGGCCCAGTTGTAGTTGTATTTCTTCAGGTAGACCTTCCCTTTGGTCTCATAGGCGAAGGCCAGCCAGTCCATGATGCGGTATTTTTCAAAGATGTCGATACTCCGGTTGACGTTGAACATGGCGTATTCCAGGTTCTTGATGTCTGCGTAAAGCGAAGCGAGGTTGCTCATGGTCTCCGCCTGGGCAATTTCATTGCCGAGGGAATCGTTCAGCTTCTTGACCTTTTTATAATACTCCAGGGATTCGTCGTAGTACTTTTGGCCCGCATAGAGGTTTGCGATGTTTTCGTTGATGATCGATTGTTGCAGGAGGTCTTCCTGATTTACGGCCATTTCAAGGGCGGTCAGGTATCCCGACAGGGCTTTTGCATAGTCGCCTTTATATTCGTATTCCCCGGAAATAATACTGAGCAGGTTCAGTTTCAGGTCATCAGCTTTTATACGTTCGGCAAGGCTGAGGGCCTTTCGGTAGTAGACCAGGGCGGAATCCGATTTTCCCCTGTCCGAATAGTAATTGCCCAGCTGCATCAGGGCGACACTCTGACCGGCACTGTACCCCATTTGCTCACTTATTTTCAGCGCATCGCTGGCCAGTTTGTGGAGGGAATCTGCCTTGTAGTACCGCATCTCCTGGGCCAGGGAATTGATCAGGTCCAGATAGGCGGTGTCCTGGACGGAAAAGCTCGAGCGCTTTTCCATGAGCCGCAACTGTGTCTCGAGTTCCTGCCGCTTGCTGATCTGGGAATAGACCGAACAGCCCAGGCCCAAAAGGCACCACAGGAGTGCCCGGGAGAGACCTGGAGATTTAGTGCGTATTTTCCGCAACGGCTGGCGGATTCCAAACATATTTCACATCGGATGAACCCTAAAGGTATTTTAGAGCACCCACCCGGGCCAATGTTTGTTGTGAAACCGCCTTTTTTGTTTGTTACCGGGCGGAATACGCGAAAAACAATGCCATGGGAACCGCAGTTTTGGGTACCGCCCGGTCCCGTTCCACATGCGGGATGCCTGAAAATTTTGAATGAGAATAATTTTGATACAATACGCAAAAAAAAGTACCTTTGGCTCCGCCGTGGAAACCCTGGTTTTCCATGTGCAAAAAGGACCGAAAAAACGACGATGAATATTGGTCATCTGGAGTTTTAGGTCTCACCTGGTGGTTGTAGCTCAGCTGGTTAGAGCGCTGGATTGTGGTTCCAGAGGTCGCCGG
>CAZUZE010000019.1:0-18477 GCA_964624565.1 uncultured Robiginitalea sp. | reverse complement strand
CTTTTGTTTATTTTATGTCAATTTAACGTTAGTATACTGTAAATTTATTAAACTTCACCCACTAATAGTCGATACGAATCCCATGCGATACATCCCGTTTCTGACACTCTTTGTTATAGCGCATTCCCTAGGTGTCGCCCAGACCAAAACCCCGGAACAAATCCTCTCAGCGAGCATCGCCTACCACGATCCCAACGGGGTGTGGGGAAGCTTGCAGGGCTCTTTTACCGTTCGCATGGACAGCCCTGACCGGGAACCGAGGGTCAGCGAGATCACCCTGGACCAGCAACGGAGCCGGTTCCGGCTCCATGTCACCCAGGGTTCCGATACCAAGACCTACGAACTCAACGGAGACGAGTGCGCCCTGATGCTTAACGGTTCCGCCAGTATTTCCGCAGCTGATGCCGAAACACACCGCCTTACCTGTGAGCGGGCCACGATGTACCGTAACTATTATTCCTATCTCTACGGGCTTCCCATGAAGCTCAGGGATAAGGGAACGACTCTCAGTCCTGTTGCAGAAAGGCGCACCTTCCACGGCAAGGAATATCTGGTTCTAAAAGCCACCTATGACCAGGAGGTGGGACAGGACACCTGGTATTTCTATTTTGATCCGGAGAGCTATGCCATGGAGGCCTATCAATTCTACCACGATGAAGCCAAAAACGACGGGGAGTATATCCTTCTTAAGGACATAGAAACAATAGAGGGGATCAAAATGCCCAAGATCCGTGCCTGGTATTACAACAAAAATGACGCCCACCTCGGCACGGATACCCTCCTGGAACCCGGATCGTTTTAACAGAAGCCGAAATAGTTCCTACCCGGCGCGTCGGGATCTCGGTTCTCCCATAAGCTCCCCCTGAAATCCTTACATGCGGAAACCCCTGCATGGGTCCCTGGCAGATTTCACAGCATCCTTGCAAAAAATGAAAGGAAATACTTCACCCTTGAAAGGGGTTTCCTGTTAATATAGCCGAATGTCATTATAAGTCATCGGTGCCATACCATCCGAAAGCGTAAATACCCCGAAACCGACACTTTACAGGATATTTGTGCATTTCGTCGATTATCCCCCATGGATATTACCCTCAAAACGCTTTTTAAATTAGCTTTAAAAGTAAAGATTCCGTGAATGTCCACTAATTTCCTCGCTAAGACCTACCTGACAACACATGAGTTGGCGATAGGGACCTTCCGCTTCTACGAGCATGTCATTGTGGGGCAGGTACGCGAAGGCATGCAGATTTCCATGGACAATGTGCTCCCCCTGCTCGCCCGGAGCTGGGAGTCCTACCAGAACACCTCGGTGGTCTATATTTCCGATCGAAAACACTCCTATTCCGTCGACCCGACCATGTATTACGAGGTCAAAAAACTATTACCCCAACTCTCAGGTTATGCCTGGATTGTCTATAACGACATCAACCGGCAGATCGCAGAGCTCGAGGCCCGCTTTCTCAGTTGCCCCAACGCCATCCACACGACCCTGGACCATGCGCTTTTGTGGTCCCTGAAAGTCCTGAAAGACAAAAACCAGGCCTGCTGACTTTCCCGGCCACTTTACCTGTCCCCTCCCGAATCTATAAGCTCATACCCCTGGTTTATCCCCTTTTCCATGGCCGGAACCCCACGGTCCATCCAAACCGGCATGGGCGCCCCCTTGAGGTAATGGTCAAAGAACTGGGCCATACGGATGTTGAAGTCCCTGCGGTTTTGCAACTTCAAAGGCCAGTGGGGCTCCCCGTTGTAATTTAAGAACCAGGCGGGCTTGCCGAGCCGCCTGAGGCTCACAAAAAATTCGATGCCCTGGTACCAGGGCACATGCCCGTCCGCATCGTTGTGCATGATCAGCAAAGGGGTGTTGATCTTGTCGATATTGAAAATGGGGGAATTCTCCAGGTAGCGCATGGGGTATTCCCAGGGTGTCCCCCCTATCCGGCTCTGGGTGTGTTCATACTGGAACTGCCGGCTGAGGCCCGTCCACCAGCGTATCCCCCCGTACGCGCTGATCATGTTGGGCACCGGGGCCCCGGCTTCTGCCGCTTTGAACATGTCCGTCTTGGTGACCAGGTAGGCGATCTGGTAGCCCCCCCAGCTGTGGCCCTGTACCCCGATGTTCCCGGGGTCCACAAAGCCTCTTTCGATAAGGGAGGTCACTCCGGGTATCACACAATTGTAAGCGCTTTCCCCCGGATACCCGGTCCGGTAATGGACATCCGGGTTGAAAATCAGGTACCCGCGGCTGGCGTAAAATGTGTAATTGATCGTCGACCGGCCAGGGGACGGGGCCCTGTGCCGGTGGAGTTCGTCCGAGCTCCGCTCGTAAAAATTGACGATCATGGGATACTGCCTTGAAGGGTCAAAGCCCTCCGGTTTCACCAGCATCCCCTGTAGTTTCACCCCGTCGAGGGAAGTCCACTCCACCTGCTCGATCGTCCCCCACCGATAGGCATCCTGCTGGGGGTTCGCCCGGCTTATTTTCACAGGGTTTGCGAAGTCCTTCCCGGCCGCCCAGATATCGGGGAATTCCTCGAAGGATTCCCGGGTGAACATATAGGTGTCGGAACCTTCCGCCTTCACAGGCGTGCTATAGCGGTATGGCCCTTTGATGAGTTCTTTTGCCCCGGGACGCCTCGGGTCCAGGAGGGCATACCCGCTGCCCTTGTCGGTTTCGTCGAAGGTGGTGAGCAACCACGGATCCTTTGCGCTCAGGAAGCGCTGTTCCCGGTCCGGGGTGACGTACCGGTACACCGTTTTCGTTTCCCGGCCCTTAGTAAGCCGCTGGCCTTCCCCGGTATCCGGGTCAAACCGCCACAGGTCATACCGGTCGTAGAGGATGAGGGACTGGTCCTTTTCCGTCCAGCCGGCAAAACCGTAGGACCTGGGAAAATCCGGGGTGTCGTTCAGCTCGTCAAAAAACACCTTCCCCCGGGTCAGGTCGCGTTGGGCTCCGGTTCGGATATTATGCGTAAACCAGGTGCTGTCCGTAGCACGGTATCCAAAGAGGTATTGGCCTTTCGGGCTCAGCTCCACACGGCCGGACACTCCTTTCAGGACTTCCTTCAGCGAACCATCTTCCAGGCTTACCAGGGCGTAATCCCGGGTTGTCCGCCCGGTCCACTGGCGCTCCAGGTCGTAGGGGGCGCTCGTGCCAAGGAGGGCGAACCCGGCATTGCCCTCATCCCCGGGTTCAAATTCCGGATACGCCTCTGTGGCCAGTTGCCTCACCTTTCGGGAAGGGAGCGCAACCACGGCCGCATAGCTCATGACCGTGTCGCTTTTCAACTGCATTTCCTGTACCGTGTACAGGCGGGGCTCGTCATAGGTCCACACCTCCACATTGACGATCTCCTCCTCGAGCAGGGAGGTGTCCTGCAGGGCCCTCGGCCGGGCAAGGCCAAAAAACATGCGGGAATCGTCCTGGGAGAAATACACTTCGGAATATTTTGAAGGCCTTAAGGCAGGGGCGCGCCCGCCGGTCCCAGAAACCTCTTCTGCTTCCTGCAGGTCGTCGTTCCAGTAATAGAGGCGGGTGGGACGCACCTGTACCTTGGTGGTGTCCTCGTCAGCCACAAAGCCGAGGTGCTTCCCGGAATCCGAGAACGCCAGCTGTTTGTATTCGGCCTTCTTTGCGCTGTGCACTGTTTTCAGGATCTCCTTATCGAGATCCAGCACATAAAGGCCGGTGTGGGAGGAGTCTGTTTCCCCCGTGGAGGCAAAAGCCAGCCGCCTTGCTTTTTTGGAAAACACATAGTCGGTGACGAATTTAAAGGTGTCCTGCCGTCCGGTTTCCAGTTCCCGTACGACCAGGTGATAGCCGTTTTTCTTATTCGGTTTTTTGGCCTTTTTGGCTTTGCCGGAGGCGGTGGTATCCTTCTCCTTCTTCTTGGGCCCCGGTTCCGGATCTACCTGAAAGGCGACATACCCCGACCATTTCTCGGGGACCTCAACCGAGCGGACCCCTGCCATCTTGTTCAGGGACCCGGAGGCGAGTTCGTAAATCCCGAGGGTGTCCCCGGGCAGGTCGTCCTTTTTGACCTTCCGGCGCCTGAGGGCTGCCACGCTGTCCTTCCACGGGTGGATATTGAACACGGCATACTTCGAATCATGTGTGAACCTGCCTTCCCCGGCCCGGTCATACGAAAAGACGGGACTGCCGTCCGTCCGTTTAATTTTTAGGAACTGGTCCTTCTCCCCTTTCTCCAGACTGTACAGGATATAGTTCCCGTCGGGGGAAATGCGCTCCCCCTCGATGCTATTCCAGATTTCAAAATCGGAATGGTCCAGGATTTTTTTCTGCCCGGAAAGGGTGGCGCAAAAAAGGAGGAAGCTGCTCAGGATTAGGGTTCTCATAAGCCTTTTTTATGGATGCCCCCAAAGATACTTACTTCTGTCAATTCAGGCACCCCTCTGGTTGAGCTCCCGACATTAGGTGCGTATGCGGATGGGTTACCTGTAGAAATTCATCTCATCCATGTACTTCCATACCGCTTCCGGCAGAAGGGGCCGGATGTTCTTCCCCGCCTTGTGCTGCTCCCTTATGAAGGTGGAAGATATTTCCATGATCGGGGCGGCTACCCTGTGGATCCGCGGGTGGTCCCAAAGGTCTTTCCGGGGCTCCGGGCCCGAAATCCTGGGGTAGACATAGAGCTCGTAATACTCCAGGATGGCCTCGTGGTTCTTCCATTTGTGGAACCCCCTGAGGTTGTCCTCCCCCATGATCAGCGAAAACTGATGGGTTTGCCCATGGCGCTCCTGCAGGTGGGTCAGGGTATCGATGGTGTAGTTGGGCCGGGGAAGCTTGAATTCGACATCGGAAGCCCCGAGCCTGGGATAGTCCCGGATCGCCTCGTACACCATTTGAAAGCGGTGGTGGTCCTCCAGCAGGGACTGTTTTACCTTGAAAGGGCTCCTGGGGGTGACGACAAACCACACCTGGTCCAGGTCTGAAAACTCCGCCAGGTGGTTGGCGATTATCAGGTGGCCGATGTGAATCGGGTTGAAGGTGCCAAAAAACAAGCCGGTCTTTTTCATCCTTAAAGCCCCAACCTATGCCTTTGGGTCCTCTCCGGCGCCGGAACAACCCACAAAATCCGCCACCAGGTCGTACGACTCCTTCAGGGCCGTTTCCAGGTCATTGTTGAGGACGATTTTGTCGAACTGGGGCGCCGTGGCCAGTTCGATAGATGCCTTGGCAATTCGCATATTGATCTTGTCGTCGCTTTCCGTGCTCCGCTTCTTAAGCCGGATCTTGAGCTCATCCACGCTGGGCGGCTTGACAAAAACGGCCAGGGTGCGCCCGGGAAATTTGCGCTTGATGCGCAGGCCGCCCGCCACATCGATATCGAAGATGACGTTTTTCCCTTCCGCCCACAGGCGTTCCACCTCGCTTTTCAGGGTCCCGTAGAAGTTGTCCCGGTAGACTTCTTCCCACTCGAGGAAATCCCCGTTTTTGATGTGCTTCTTAAACTCGGTAATGCTGATAAAATAGTAGTGCTCCCCGTGCTTTTCCCTGGGCCTCCTGGGGCGCGTGGTGGCCGAGACCGAAAAGGCCAGGCCGAGCTCCGGCCGGGAGAGCAGGTGGCGTACAATAGTGGTTTTCCCACTTCCCGAGGGTGCCGAAAAGACGATGAGTTTTCCCCCTTTACTCATAAGACATTGAGCATTTGTTCCTTTATTTTCTCCAGCTCGTCCTTCATCTGCACCACGATCCGCTGCATGGTCGCATCATTTGCCTTGGACCCGATGGTGTTGATCTCCCGCCCGATTTCCTGGGCGATAAACCCCAGCTTTTTTCCGTTGGAATCCCCGGATTCCATAGTGTTTATGAAGTATTCCAGGTGTTTCCCCAGGCGGACCTTTTCCTCCGTGATGTCGTACTTTTCGAGGTAGTAGATCAGTTCCTGCTCAAAGCGGTTGGGGTCGGCTGCTTCGCGAAGTTCGGCCACTGCTTTTTCCAGCCGTTCCCGGATGGCACCCAGGCGGTCCGCATCGAGGGTTGAGACCTCTGCAAGGAGGGCCTGCAGGTTTTGAACCCGCAGGAGAAACTCGGCTTCAAGTGTCCTGCCTTCTTCGGACCTGAAAGCCAGCAGGGCGTCCAACGCCACGGACAGGGCCTCCTCAATGAGGGCCAGCTCCTCGGGATCCACTTCTTCCCTTTCTGTTTTCAGCGTATCGGGCAACCGCAGTGCCATTTCGAGCAACCTGAGCTCATCACCCGGGACGATCTCCCCGAGCTGCCTCATATAATCACGGACCACGCTGTGGTTGATCTTAGAGGAAGCCTCCTCCCCATTGGCCTCAATATAAAGGGAGAAGTCGATCTTTCCCCTGTTGAGGGCCTGCGCAATCGCATTCCTGAACCCTAGTTCCTTTTCCCGGTAAGCCTGGGGGATACGGGCGCTGATGTCAAGGCTTTTGCTGTTGAGGGATTTGACTTCCACCGTAATTTTTTTACCGGGAAGCTGCAGCACGTGCTTTCCGAAACCGGTCATGGATTGGATCATACCTGAGGGGCCTGTTTCGCCAAAGGTAGTAAAAATTGGAAAGGACAGGGAAGGCCCGGAAGGCTGCTCCTGCTATGTTTTTGTAAGGGTGAAAACGCCTTCGCACACAGGGGTTCCCTAATCCTCCAGAAAGACAAACTGCACTCCCGCCGGCATAGCGGTCAGGGTCGTGTAGGAATCCTGCATCGGATACGAATTTCCCTCCCCGTCGGTATATACCTCGTGGATTTCGTACCTGATCAGATTCCAGCCCTTTTTCAGGTCCAGGTCGTAGGAGGTTGACTGGGTGTAGAGGTCCTTCTGGTTTACCGCATAGGACTCCATATTGCAGGTCCCCTTTACGCTCGCGTCCTGTTCCACATAATACCATTCCAACGAGTATCCCGGCTTATATATATAAGGCTGCATGCCCTCCACAAATTCTTTGGAACTGGCTATCTGCAGATAACCTAAGCTCTTCTTTTGCTCCATATTCACCAAAAGAAAGCCCATGGGACCCCCGAGGCCGGTAATGGGCTGCTCTCCCCCGGTTACCTCCAGTGCTCCGCCAAAACAGGAAAACCGGTCTCCAAGCATGGGGAGGGAGGCTGTCCAACCGTCGGTAGACCCCTGATTGGCCTCTTCCATCTGCTTTTTAACTTCGGTGAGCGCATCGGGCTTAAGGGGGATCTCCACATTCCCCTGTGCATCAAAGCTGCCAACAATCTCTGGCGGGCCCATGGACATGATCCCTACCTGGCCTGCACCCTGAGACCATCCGGGAATAGTCCCCTTTATCCCGCCTTGTGCCATGCTGTAAAATCCGACCATAAAAATCCATGCTGCGATACCAAATTTTTTCATGATTTTAAAAAATTAAAAGTTAGTGTCTGAAATAAGCCCTTGCTTCCGGCGGGTTATGTGAATCGCCCCGCCTGGTGCCTAACCCCGCTGAAGTTCTTTGGATTTATTCTGTGCGGCCTCAGCGTGGATCTGGCATAAAGACAAATTTCATCTCCGGCGGCAATTCCGTCAGGGTGGTGTAACGCTCTTTCAAAGGGTACGATTTTCCATCGCGGTCCTCAAAAACAGCTTCGATTTCATACTTGACCATATTCCACCCGGGCTGGAAATCGAGATCGTACTGCTGCGTGCTCGTATAGGTTTGTTCCTGATTGATGGCATAGGATTCCAGGGAACAGCTTCCCTTGATCTTCGCTGCCTTCTCCACATAATACCAGTCCACAAAATACCCGGGTATGAACTCGTAGTTCATGAGGTTCTGAATAGATCCCGCAAAGGCATCGCTGCTGGCGGCGATCAGGTAGCCGTACAGGCGCTGCTCCTCCATACTCCCAAGTGCAAACAACCCCAAGGTGGATACCGCGCTCACAGGCTGGTCCGCATCCACAAAATCGACATCCCCGGAGCGGCAACCAAATGCCCGGTCGAGGGTAACCAGGGAAGAAGTCCATCCCGAAGTGGATTCCTTGTTCTCTTCCTCGATCTGCTGCCTGACTTCACTGAGGTAGTCTGCCCTGAGGGGAATGGTAAAGGTGCCGTCGGCTTCCACCGAGCCGAGGACCACCGGGGCTCTTACCCCCCCGATCACTTCTCCCTTTCCCATGTCCCAGCCTTCGATCCGGCCGCTGATGGCCTCCTGGGCAAAAAGGGACATCCCGGCAAAGGCCAGGGCGATCCATAATGAAATCGTATTTTTCATGTCGACTTGAATTTTGCAAAAGGCCGGCCGGATTACCTGCCGCCAAAACTCTGATAGTTCGCCTTGGCTATGGTCCGCGGCGCCCGTTCCAGACGGGTACATACCATCCTGGCATCCAGTTGGTTCTTTGTTTTGTCCTCAATAACCATTTCCATGATCATGCCGGACTTGTCTCCCTCCCGGATCCACTCCATATCAAAATTTTCCGGAAAGTGTTCGTTCTTTTTATACATATCCCCAAAACCTACTTCCGCATCAAAGGTGGTATACACCTGGGTCTTGTACTGTGCGTCCTCCATCTCAAAACCCCTGCAATCGTAACCCATGATCTTCTTGCCCGGAATTTCCCTGATCTCGTATCCTTCATTCGCCTCAAAGGTTTCCCCTTCGAGGAAATCCTCCGGGATTTTTGAGGCCGTCATAAACCGGTTCTCATCCGCTTCCATAAACATCAGGGTCATCATTTTTTCGGCGTCGAAAACCATCAAAACCTTTGCACCCTGCTGTTCGATATTCATCCCCCAGTACGAAGATCCCTCTTTGAGCAAATAAGCCATGGGGATGGGTTCTTCTAATTCATCTGTGGTAATGGTAAGTTCGTAAACCCATTCGAAATCATAGGTGGCCGGGATGTCCTCCGGATTGACCGGATCCCCCATAATCGGGAACCCGGCGGATTCCCCAATGCCCCCTTCGAGCAGGTCATCGAAGGCCTTGTCCATCAGCCTGCCCGTCTGCTCGGCCGTTTTATCGGCAATCTTCTGGGTTACGGTCTGTTCGACCTGTTGTTCCACCTTCTCTTTTAGTTTTTTTAGGAATTGCCCCTGAAGATTTGAGGAGAGCATCAGGAGCAGCAGCAATAATCCCAAGTGTTCGATTCGTTTCATTTCAGCAGTGTTTAAGTACTTACGGACCCCCTCCCGGGCACTGATCCGAAAATCATGGCGGAACAGGGGGGTCGTCAATTTTTCGTTCTATAAAAGATAGAAAAAAAGGGGCTGCACAGCGGCTATTATGTAAGAAGTAACCTGATTGGTGTATGACTGACGACAATTTGCGGATTTCCCGTCTGCCAAAAGGGTTGGTCCCGGGAGGCCGGTCATGCCCGAAGCAAAAAACACGGGCAGGGGGCTGGGTTCTGGTATGTGCATCCAGGGAAAAACAGGGGTTCCGGTGGAACGGGAAATCAGGGAATTGCCACTGCAAAGAGGAATCCCTCTACAGCTCCCTCACCCAGATGTTCCGATAACTCACCCGGCTGTTGTCCCCATGGTCCTGGAGCCGTATGGGCCCCTTACCGTGGGGTGGGTTTTTCGGCCATCCGATGTAGGGGGTGGTCCCCTTGATTTCGACGTGATCCTGTACCAGAACCCCGTTGTGAATAACGGTTAGTGTGCCCGAGGTTACTTTCGCACCCTCGGCGTCAAACTCCGGGGCGTGATAAATGATGTCATAGGTATTCCACTCCCCGCTGGGCACGGAAGCCATGGCCATGGGGATATGCTGCTTGTAGACGGAAGCTACCTGCCCGTTGACATAGGTGCTGTTGTCGTTGTTGTCCAGTACCTGCACTTCGTAGAGGTTGTTGAGGAAAACCCCGCTGTTCCCCCTGCTCTGCCCTTCCCCCTGTACCTCTGCAGGCGAGCGCCACTCGATATGGAGCTGGAGGTCCCCGAAATTCCGCTTTGTCTGAATATCCCCTGTTTTGTCTTTCACGGTCATGCTCCCGTCCTCATTTAAATGCCAGGTGACCTGAGAACTGTCCCTGGACATGACCCACTGGTCGAACCCGCTGCCGTCAAAAAGCACAAGGGCATCGGAAGGGACCCCGTTCTGCCCGAAGGGGGAGACCGCAGGAGGTACCGGCTCGTAGACTTCGGTCTCCTGAGGGGTGGTGGGTTCGGTGCCCTGGTATTCCGGATAGGTTATTCCTGACGAGGGGGGTTCAGGGGGCTCCGGGGCCATTGGGGGCGTCCCTTCCTGCCGGCCGCAGGCGAACAATAACACTGTGAAAATCAGTAGGCAATAGCGAAAGGGCATGTTAGAGTGGTTTGATTTTTATGTTCCGAAAAGCGACGCCGTCCCCGTGGTCCTGCAGGCCGATTTTTCCTGTATGGAATTTCCCGAAGCCTTCCCAGTCCTTAAACTTTGACCTTGCGACCATGGCATCCCAGGAAGCATCCCCGAGCGGGAATGCCACGATTTCCGTTCCATTGAGGACCACGGAACCCCTGCCGGAGGCGTAGTCCACAGTAATTTCGCACTGGTTCCACTCCCCCGGGGGCCGGGTGACATCCGCTGAAGGGGCCACCATGTCATAAAGGGCGCCTGCCTGGTGGGTATCCCCGTTGGAGGCATCCGGGTGCCGCTGGTTGTCCAGCACCTGGATTTCAGGCCCCGTTTCATAGGGCTGCCCGTATTTGGGATCTTCCAGCACCCCCCAGAAGATTCCCGAATTGCCGCCTTCAGAAATACGCCATTCAAGCGAGAGCACAAAATTGGTGTACGCCTTCCGGGTGACCAGGTTATAGCTCTCCCCTTCCGGCCGGTCTTCCGGCGGGTAAAAAACCATGGCGCCGTCCTCAACGCGCCAGGGGGCGGGGACCGATTCGGAACCATACCCCTTCCAGGCAGCCATGGAGCTGCCGTCAAAGAGGATTTCCCAGTCCTGTCCGGTTTCTGTGGTCATTTCCTGCCCGGTCTCTGCCGGTACTTTTGCGGGGGAAGCTTTTTCCTTGCAGGCCCATGAAAGGAGCAGCATGCAGAATACTACGTATGTCGTTTTCATGTCTTGGGGTTTTGGCCGAGGATCTTGCGGAGCATCTGAGGATCGGCAGCCCCCCCTGCAAAGTCGTCAAATGTCTTTTCCGTCGCTTCGATGATATGGTCCTGAATAAAGCGGGCCCCTTCCCGGGCCCCCTGCTCGGGGGATTTGATACAGCATTCCCATTCCATTACGGCCCAGACATCACACCCGTACTGGGTGAGCTTTGAAAAAATGGTCTTGAAATCGATCTGTCCGTCCCCCAGGGAGCGGTAACGGCCGGCCCGGTCACCCCAGTCGTTATAGCCCCCGAAGGCCCCTTTTTTTCCTGTGGGGTTGAACTCGGAATCCTTGACGTGGAAGGACTTTATAAACTCGTGGTAATGGTCGATGTACGCGATATAATCCAGCTGCTGCAGGACGAAATGGCTCGGGTCGTAGAGGATATTCACCCTGGGGTGGTTCCCGGTAGCTTCCAGGAAGCGCTCAAAGGTGTCCCCGTCGTGGAGGTCCTCCCCCGGATGGATCTCATAGCAAACATCCACCCCTTCGCTGTCAAAGTGGTCGAGAATGGGTTTCCAGCGCCTGGCGAGTTCCTCAAACCCCATTTCTACCAGGCCTGGGGGTCGCTGCGGCCAGGGGTGCCAGGTATGCCACAGGAGGGCCCCGGAGAACGTCGCATGGGCCCTGATCCCCAAACGCCGGCTGGCGGTAGCCGCCTTTTTCACGACATCGACGGCCCACTCGGTCCGGGCCTTTGGATTGTTTTTTAAAGCGTCCGGGGCAAAATTGTCAAACATCAGGTCATAGGCTGGATGCACGGCTACCAGCTGGCCCTGGAGGTGGGTAGAAAGTTCGGTGATTTCCAGGCCGAAGGAATTGATGGTCCCTTTGAGTTCATCACAGTAGGTCTGGCTTTCAGCGGCCTTGTCGAGGTCTATGAGGAATGACTCCCAGGTCGGGATCTGGATCCCCTTGTATCCCAGGTCCGCGGCCCATTGGCACATCCCTTCGAGGGAATTGAAGGGGGGCTTGCTGTCTACAAATTGCGCCAGGAACACGGCCGGGCCTTTAATCGTCTTCATGAATACTATGGGGTTTGTTCGCTTAGTTTCCTCCGCAGGTTATGCTTTAATATCCTATATTTAACAGATGCTTCGGGCAGCGGATCGGCTCGCCCGCGACATTTTATAAATATAGAAAATAGAATAGAATTCGTGACTGCATACGGCCAGAAGTCTTCAGAATCTTTCGATGCCATTGTGGTGGGAACCGGGATTACCGGGGGCTGGGCGGCCAAGGAACTGTGCGAAAAAGGCCTTAAGACCCTGGTCCTGGAGCGCGGGCCCATGGTAGAACACATTACGGGGTACCCTACCATGAATCTGGATCCATGGGACCTTCCCAACGGCAATCAGCTTTCCTCGGAGGATCGGAAAAAATATCACAAACAGCTCCGGGTGGGATGGGCCCCGAACCCGGCAGTGGCCCATTTTTTCGTCAACGACCTGGAACACCCCTATCAGGAAACCCGGCGGTTTGACTGGATCCGCGGGTACCAGGTAGGCGGGCGCTCCCTGACCTGGGGGCGGCAGAGCTATCGCTGGAGCGACCTCGATTTTGAAGCCAACCTGAAGGAGGGCATTGGCGTGGACTGGCCCGTCCGGTATGCGGATATTGCCCCCTGGTACGATAAGGTGGAATCCTATATCGGGGTCAGCGGCGAACCCATGGGCCTGGACCACCTCCCCGATGGCGTATTCCAACCCCCTATGGAACTCACCTGCCCTGAAAAGGACCTCAGGGATACGCTCTCCGAAAAGTTCGGGGACGGCCGGGTACTCACCATAGGCCGGGCAGCCCATGTCACCGACAATACAAAGGTGCCTGAAGGGCGCAATCCCTGCCAGTTCAGGAACCGCTGTTGGAGGGGATGCCCCTTCGGCGGGTATTTCAGCAGCAATTCTTCCACGCTCCCGGCGGCAGAGCGCACGGGGAACATGACCCTCAGGCCCAACTCCATAGTTTATGAGGTCCTCTATGACGAGCAGCTCGAAAGGGCCACCGGGGTGCGCGTGATCGATGCGGAGACGCGGCAGCAGCACGTCTTTAAGGCCCGGGTGGTCTTCCTCTGTGCCTCGGCCATGGCCTCTGTCGGGATCCTGTTACAGTCCAGGTCACCGAGGTTTCCCGATGGGATGGGGAACAACCACGACCAGGTGGGCCGGTATATCATGGACCATCACTACCAGCTCGGGGCAAACGCAACGGTCCCGGGACACCTTGACAAATATTACAAGGGACGGCGCCCCAACGGGTTCTATATCCCCCGGTTTGTCAACCTGGAGGGGCAGCCCAAAAGGGACTACCTGCGGGGCTTCGGGTACCAGGGCGGGGCTTCCCGTGGCGACTGGTCGGAAGCCGTTGCAGAACTGGGTTACGGGGCAGATCTCAAGGCGCGCATCCTCTCCCCCGGCCAGTGGCAAATCGGGGCCACCGGTTTTGGCGAAATGCTGCCGTACCGGGAAAACCGCGTCCGTTTGAGCCCGACTGAAAAAGACGGGTGGGGCCTCCCGCAGCTGGACTTCGATGTGGCCTTTAAGGAGAACGAGTATAAGATGCGTGAGGACATCCTCCGGGAAATCAAAGCGATGTTCGAGGCAGCGGGCTTTACAAACGTGCAGACCTATGAAAATGAGACGGGGCCCGGGCTGGGGATCCATGAAATGGGGGGTGCACGGATGGGCCGTGACCGGCGGACCTCCGTTGTGAACAGTTACAACCAGGTACACGAGGTGCCCAATGTGTATATCACAGACGGGGCTTTTATGACCTCCTCCTCCTGTGTAAACCCCTCCCTGACGTATATGGCCTTCACGGCCCGGGCTGCCGATCACGCGGCCCGGCAGTTGCAAAATGGGAACTTTCAATAACCTGAATGATATTGTATGAAAAATCCATCCGCTACCGAGCTATGGAAAACATTTACGGAGGAACATCCCTGGTACCAGGGAAGGCAGGAACCCCCTGCCGGCTATTTCGGCGCTTCGGAAGACGTTGCTGACGCCTGTGTCCAGCTGGTGCTTCAGGGCAGAAAACGCAGTACCTCCCACTCCCTGCTGGGACTGCAACTAAGGGGGGAGCCCCTTCCGAAGATCGGGGATTTGAATATTGTGACGGACTGGGCCGGAAACGCGCACTGCATCGTCCGCACCACCAAGGTACGGTTAAAACCCTTTTTCGGTATCACGGCGGAATACGCCCGCCTGGAAGGGGAGGGGGATGGCTCCCTGGAGTACTGGAGGCGGGTCCATTGGGACTATTACACGGAAGAACTTGAGGCTTTTGGAAAAAAGCCCACAGAGAGCATGATCGTGGTTTGCGAGGAATTCGAAAAAATCTACGAACTCCCCTGAATGCCGGATCACAGCCCGCCTGACGGCCTGCCCCGGAATGCCCTGCTCCCGGTCAATCCAGGGTTACCCAGGTATTCCCGGATTTGTGGGATGCCACGGTGGCTTCGATGAAGTTCATGCCGCGCAGCCCGTCGGTCAGCGTCGGGAACTCCCCTGAGTCAAAAGCTTCCCCCCGAATGGCCCTGGCCACCCCCCGGTAAATGTTCCCCATAGCGTCAAAAATCCCTTCGGGGTGCCCCGGGGGCAATTTGGTGCCGTCCAGGGAGAGGGCAGAATTGTAGGGATGTCCGGGTTTATAGACCTGAAGGGGTTCTGTATCGCTGAGCCTGTACAGGAAATTCGGCCGCTCCTGTTCCCATACCAGGCCGCCCTTTTCCCCGTAGATCCGAATGGCCAGGCCGTTTTCCTCCCCTGTGGCCACCTGGCTGGCCCGCAATACACCTTTGACGTGTTCGTCCATGCGGATCAACACCGTGCCGTCCACATCCATCAGGTTATCGGAATAGAGGTAATTGAAATCGCACAGGAGGGACCGGATCTTCAGCCCTGTGGTATATTCGATCATATTGAAGGCGTGCACCCCGATGTCCCCCATACAGGAACTGATCCCCGCCTTGGCCGGGTCGAGGCGCCAGACGGAGGCCCGTTTTTCGGCATCGTGGATGATCGGGTTGATCCATCCCTGGTAATAGCGGGCATCCACTTTATGGATCTTGCCCAGGGCCCCTGACCGGACCAGTTCCCGCATCTGCCGCACCATCGGATACCCGGTATAGGTATGGGTTACCGCGAAGACGGTTCCCGCCTTCCGGTGGGCCTCCCTGAGGATTTTCGCCTCCTCGTAGGTCGTGGTCATCGGCTTTTCACAAATGACGTGGAACCCGTTTTCCAATAGTTTTTTGGCCATTGGAAAGTGGAGGAAATTGGGCGTTTGGACCGAACAGACCTGCATGCGCTCGGATTCGGGCAATTTCAGCTCCTCCGCAATCAGGGTGTCAAAATCCGGATAGATCCGGTTGAGGGGGATATCGATTTCTTTGGCAAAATCCAGGCTCTCCTGATGGTTCGGGCTGAAAACGGCCCCGACGATCTCGTAACTGTCATACATATGGGCGGCGACACGGTGAAGGATCCCGATCAGGGAATCCCCCCCGCCACCCAGAATCCCAAGCCGCAATTTTTTTGGCATAATCCTAAGCTTTGATGTTATTTTTTGTATTCAATCACCTCATTCTTGAAAAAGATCGCGAAGAGGACGGATACCCCCAGGGCAAAAATGGCAGGGAATATCCAGATGTTGTTCCAGTCGTGCGTACTCTCGGAAATAAGGTTCATGTCGTAGATTTTTCCGGCCACCCAAAACCCGATGAGCATCCCCAGGCCGTAGGTGGCGAGGGTGATGAGCCCCTGGGCCGCGCTCTTGTACTTTTCCCCTGCCTTGGAATCCGTGTAAATCTGTCCGGAGACAAAAAAGAAATCGTAGCAAATCCCGTGGAGAGCGATCCCAAGGATAAGCATAAAAGCGAGGTCGCCCGCGTTGCCATACGCAAAGAGTACATAGCGGATCGTCCAGGCCAGCATCCCGGCCATGATGGTCTTTTTAAAGCCGAACCGCTTGAAGAAAAAGGGCAACAGCAGCATGAACAAAACCTCGGAAGCCTGCCCGATCGTCATCTTGCCCGTGGGGTTGTCCACCCCGATTTCGGCCAGGAACGGGTTGGCGTTCTGATAGTAGAACGCCAGGGGAATGCAAATGAGGATGGAAGAAACAAAGAAAATGAGGAAATTACGGTCCTTCAATAATTTCAGGGCATCGAGCCCGAGGATTTCCGAGATTGCCACCTTTTCACCCCTGACCGCCGTGGGAGGGGTTTTGGGCAGGAAAAAGCTGAACAACCCAAGGGCTGCAGAGGCTATGGCGACGAGCAAAAACGTGTTTTTGAGCATCCCCTCGGCCCTTGCCTGGGGAGAGTCCCACAGAAAAACATAGCTGATGATCAGGCCCGCGGCGATCCAGCCGATGGTCCCGAAAACCCGTACCAGGGAAAACTCCTTTGCCGGGTCCTTCATCTGGTTGAAGGAAATGGAATTCACCAGGGCCAGGGTGGGCATGTAGATGATCATGTAGCCCAGCACATAGGGATAGAACCCGGCAAAATCGACGGAAGTGTACATCTGGTACATCAGCACCGCCCCCAGCAGGTGCAGGACGCCGAGGATGCGCTCGGCGTTGAAATAGCGGTCCGCGACCAGCCCGATGATAAACGGGGCGATGATAGCCCCCCATGACTGGGTGGAAAACGCCATGGCGATTTCACCTCCATCGGCCTTCAGGTTATCCCCCAGGAAGGTCCCCAGGGTGACAAACCACCCCCCCCAGATAAAGAATTCGAGGAACATCATCAGGGATAATTGAAACTTAACGGTTGGCTTCATTCGGTATGGGTTTAGCGTTTGTAAATGATATAATCCTGTTGGGGCGGCTCAATATCATGTGCGCGAAAATCCGCCAGGATCTGCCCCCGGTGGTGCGTGGAATGGTTGATGATATGAAAGAGGATGTCCTGCAGGCTGTTCGAAAAAAAAGCCCCTTCCGTGTTCTCGTATTTAACCCGTCGTTCCCAGAACTCCGTATTGGAAATTACTTCAAAGGAGTTCCGCTGGTTGTCGTAGTGGATCTCCTCCCAGGCGCCTACCTCATGTAGCTGCCAGACGTCAAATTCCACTGGCCTTTCCAGAATCCGCGCATTCCAGATATGGTGGGCGTTGAGGACATGGTTAAAGAGCACGTTGCACCGCTCGGGAATGGCATCCAGCCCGGAACATAGGGTGATCAGTTGCTTGTTCGAATGATAATTGTAGTCGAATACCTGGTGGAAAAATGCCTTCATCGCGCCGCGGAAGCTTAGGAAACCTGTTTTGAAGCCTTCAGCAGCAGGTCACGGGTCGCCGTGATCCCCTCTTCTTCGCTGAGTACATTTCCTTCATATTCCACCCCGATAAACCCGGTATACCCGGCATCCTTTACCAATTGGAGCATCCTGACGTAGTCTGTATTCGTCTCGTCACCTTCGGCATTGAAATCGTGGGATTTGGCACTGACGGCTTTGGCAAAAGGCATGAGTTCGCCAACACCTTTGTAGCGGTCGTACTCCTCAGCGCAGCCGGCACGCCAGTCTGTCGGATCCTTCCTCCGGATACAGAAATTCCCGAAATCGGGCAGGGTGCCACAGTTATCCATGCCGACCTCCTCCATAACTTTTGCCAGTAAGCCGGCATTGGAGGAAAGGCCCCCATGGTTTTCGACAAGCACATTGATCCCCTTCCCACTGGCATAGGTCGCCAGTCTGCGCAGGCCATCTACTGAGTTTGGGACCCATTGTTCCGGATCGCTGCTCCCGGAGAGGTTTACGCGGATCGAATGGCATCCCATCGCCCGGGCGGCATCCACCCATTTGTAGTGGTTTTCCACCGCAGCAATCCGTTCCGCCTGGTCGGAAAGCGCCAGGTCCCCCTGGTTGTCGATCATTATGAGCAGGTTTTCAAGTCCGTGTTTCCGGGCTTCCGCATTCGCGCGGTCTACAAAGGCCTGCATAGCCCCGGGGGCATACCCCCCGGCCTCCAGCTCCTTATTGTAGAGCTGGCTGACATACTCCAGGCCACTGAAACCCCAGGCTTTCGCCTTTGCTGCAAACTCATGGGGGTCCAGGCCTTCCTGCTGTATCATTCTGTGTATGGACCACTGGGCGAGGGAAAGCTTGAAAAAAGGCCCGGCATCCGCGGCCGTGGCTGCAACCTCATCTTCCGCAGTTTCTGCTTTCTTCCCGGGTTGCTCTTTGCATGCGGCCATTCCAAGGATGCCAAGAGCAAGCCCGGCCTGGCCGCTTCTGTAAATAAAATTTCTTCGCTTCATAGTTGGGTTCTATCCATTTTGGGTCTGTCGGGGAGAATACCTTCCATATGCGCTCATCAAAAAACAATTAACCCTTTGATTAGAAGTATAAATCCTTATTTTACGGGCTTTTTGAGCACTCCTCCCTTTCCTGTACAGATTTTAAATGTAGAAAATTAATTTAATATTTAATA
>CAZUZE010000018.1:2603-18857 GCA_964624565.1 uncultured Robiginitalea sp. | reverse complement strand
AGCTGATGTTTCTATTGTGATAAACTGTACACGCATCCTTTATAACCGATAATCAAAATATTCTTGCAATTTTTTATCCCTGCTATTCACAGGCCATCATAATAATCAGAATACTTTTTAATTCATTTAAAAATACTGATGTTTTAATACTGATTGTTCATTAGTTGATAATCCGTGTATTTGAGTGGATTGCCCAAAGCCGCGATAATAATTCGTAATTTGGCCCCAAATAAAATTGTTGATGTCGAAGAAGAAAAAGCGGGCGAAAAACCATATAAAAAACGAAATAACCAAAGGGATCTTCTCCGTACTGGAATCGGAACCCCAAAAGTCTTTTAACTACAAGCAAATCGCTGCTAAACTGGAGATTACAGATACCGAAGGAAGAAATTTCCTGATACGGAGGCTATCCGAACTCGGCCAGAAACAGCGCATACTGGAGCCTTCAAAGGGGAAATACAAGGCCCTTTTTGTCCCTGAAGTCTACCAGGGAAAGGTAGATGTCAATACGCAGGGCAATGCGTATATATCCACAGAGGAACTCGACGAGGATATCTTTGTGAGTTTTCCCAACCTCAACAAGGCCTTCCACAGGGATATTGTTGAAGTGCAATTATTTCAGAAGAAAAAGGGCAGCCGCCCGGAAGGAAAGGTCACGCGTGTACTGGAACGGCATAAAACCTCTTTCGTGGGTATTGTGGACCTCTATAAGGCCTTTGCTTTTGTCAGGCCCACGGATTCCCGGATGTACACGGACTTTTTTGTGCCCCTGGAACACACCGCCAATGCAAAACACCGCGAAAAGGTCCTGGTTTCCTTTGAAAGCTGGCCCGAGGATGCAGACAGCCCCTACGGGAGGATTACCGAAGTCCTCGGGATACCCGGAGAACACGATACGGAAATGCATTCGATCCTCGCGGAGTACGGCCTCCCCCATGCCTTTCCCGCGGAAGTGGAGCACTATGCGAATTCCCTCGACACCCGGATCCACCAGAAGGAAATCGACAGGCGGAGGGACATGCGCGATATCCTCACATTTACAATCGACCCGAAGGACGCCAAGGATTTTGACGATGCCATTTCCTTCAGGGTGCTCGAGAACGGCAATACCGAGGTAGGTATCCACATTGCAGACGTCTCCCATTACCTCAGGGAGGATACGGTACTCGAGGACGAAGCGTACGAAAGGGGCACCAGTGTCTACCTGGTGGACCGGGTAGTGCCGATGCTTCCCGAAGTGCTTTCCAACAACGCCTGTTCTCTCAGGCCCCTTGAAGACAAGCTGACCTTCTCCGCGGTATTTGAAATGGACGCCCAGGCCAGGGTGCAAAACCAGTGGTTTGGACGGACGGTGACCCATTCCGATGAACGCCTGGCGTACGAAGAGGCCCAGCATGTGATTGAAACTGGTTCCGGAGGCATTCCTGAAGAGATTTCGATTCGCGGGAAGGCATACACGTTGCCGGAATCGGTAGTCTCCGCAATAGGGCGCCTGGATGTGCTGGCAAAGAAAATGCGCCGGCAACGGATGGAGCAGGGGGCGATTTCCTTCGACAAGGTGGAGGTCAAATTCAACCTGAATGAGGAAAATGAGCCTGTAGGGGTCTATTTTAAGGAGAGCAGGGATGCCAATAAACTTATTGAGGAGTTCATGCTGCTGGCGAACCGGAGGGTAGCCTCATTCATAGGCAAGCAGCGACCAGAGAAGACCTTTGTATACCGCATCCACGACAAACCCGACGAAGATAAGCTCATCGCCCTCAATGGGCTGGTGAAGCGGTTCGGGTACCAACTTAATTTTCGCGACCAGAAATCCCTGAACAGCTCCCTCAACCAGCTTCTGGAGGATGTGAAGGGAAAGAAAGAACAGAATATGGTGGACACCCTTACCATACGAAGTATGAGCAAGGCCGTGTACAGCACTAAGAATATCGGGCACTACGGCCTGGCTTTTGACTACTACACCCATTTTACCTCCCCGATCCGCAGGTATCCCGACGTCATGGTACACAGGTTGTTGCAGCATTACCTGGACGGGGGAAAATCCCCTGAGGCATTCAAATACGAAGAGCAGTCAAAACACGCCTCGCAGCGGGAATACCTGGCTGTCAGCGCGGAGCGGGACTCCGTGAAGTACATGCAGATCAAGTTTATGGAGGACCACCGGGACCAGGAGTTTACAGGGGTGATTTCAGGGGTAACCGAATGGGGAATCTATGTTGAAATCATCGAGAATAAGTGCGAGGGCATGGTACGGATCCGGGATATAAAGGATGATTATTATACCTTTGATGAACGTCAGTATGCACTTGTTGGGGAGCGAAAAGGAAAGGTATACCAGTTGGGAGATGAGGTTGTGGTTAAAGTAAAGAATACGGATCTGGTAAAAAGGCATCTGGATTTTGCACTCATCGGAAAAGTTTAAGAAACAAAAGCGAAGCCGCTAATGAACCGGAACTTGTTCATTCTTTGGATTTCTTTTCTCGGGCTGTAGCACAACACAGTAAACGCCCAGGAAAAAACCATTACACAAGCCCTGTCCGGATTCTCAGAGATCAAGGTTTTTGACGGGATCTCCGTGAATATGATCCCAGCCGATAAGAACGAAGCGGTTATTCGGGGGGCCAACGTTGAAAACGTAGCCATTGCAGTTGGTGAAGGCAGCCTGAAAATCAGGATGAAAGTCACCAAAATATTCAGCGGGTACCGCACTTTTGTGGACGTTTACTACAAACAGCCGATCCTTGTGATCGACGTCAACGAGGATGCCCGTATCATCTCCAAAGAAACCATAAAACAGGAAGTTCTGGAGGTCAAGGCCCAGGAGGGCGGGGAGATCCAGGTGCGGGCGGAGGTTACCCAGTTCCTGGTCAAGGCGGTGACGGGAGGGGTTATCAAGGCTGAAGGGAGTTCCAAAAACCAGGATGTGCAGATCAATACGGGCGGGAACTACAATGGAAAGGATTTCAAAACAGGATTCTGCACGGTGAACGTAAATGCCGGGTCCCTCGCGGAGATCAATGCGAGCGACTATGTCAAGGCATCTGTCAAGGCAGGAGGCGAAGTGCTCGTGTACGGCGATCCCGCCAAAATGGATGAGAAAACCGTCTTCGGAGGGAGCATAAAACGAATGTAAAACCCTTATGATTGAAGATATACAGGCCGCGATACCCCTGGGCTTCCTGTTAGCCTTCATGGTGGGCCCTGTTTTCTTCGTTTTGCTTGAAACCAGCGCCACAAGGGGTTTCCGCGCAGGTTTTGCGCTTGATCTGGGCGTTGTCCTCGCGGATGTCCTCTTCCTTTTTATCGCCTATTTCAGTAGCTTCCAGTTGCTCGAGAATCTCAGCAACCAGCCAGGGCTGTATGTTTTCGGGGGGGTTATCCTGCTCGTCTATGGCCTCACGACCTTTTTCCGGTCGGATTTCAAGGAAAAGAAACCGAGGATTACCACCCGTGGCAGCGATTATCTGGGGCTTTTTGTCAAAGGGTTCCTGCTTAATTTTATCAATATCGGGGTGCTGGTCTTCTGGCTTGGCATTATCATTATCGTCGGCCCGAGCCTGAACAACGAACCCAACCGGATCATCACTTTTTTCTCGGCTATGCTCGGGGCCTACCTGCTCACGGATATTTTTAAGATCCTCCTGGCCAAGCAATTGAAACGAAAACTCACAAGGGACAGGGTCCTCCTCGTAAAAAAGACCCTCGGGGTGATCCTGATCGTTTTTGGAATCGTCCTGATTGTAAAGGGGTTCCTGCCCAAGGATCAATTGAGCATCGAACAGGGCATCGAGCTGATACGGGAATAAAAAACCCCGGAAATCCGGGGTTGTCCAAACGAATCCTGAGGCATCGAGCGGATTCGAACCGCTGTACAAGCTTTTGCAGAGCTGTGCCTAGCCACTCGGCCACGATGCCTTGCTAAGAAGCGTCAAATTTAATGTTTTTCCTCCTGAATGGAAACAACTTTATCGTGACTTACCCAGAATTACCGTAACCTGTTGCACATCCCCCCCTA
Source organism: uncultured Robiginitalea sp. (assembly GCA_964624565.1). GTDB lineage: Bacteria > Bacteroidota > Bacteroidia > Flavobacteriales > Flavobacteriaceae > Robiginitalea. The sequence goes on along the minus strand of CAZUZE010000018.1, from coordinate 14,839 downwards.
TTGGGGGATTGATTTTTGAGATCGAAACCTCTGCCGAGGTGACCTCCGGCAGTTCCTTGAAAATCCGATCGAGGATCCGGGCCCCAACGGCCTCGAGCAAGTGGCTCCTCACCTCCATTTCCTCTCGGACAATGGCATGGAGGGCCACATAATCCACCGTATCTGAAAGCCGGTCGGAACGGGATGCCCTTTCAAGGTCAGCCGTTATTTCGAGATCGACCCTGTAGTCCGAACCGATGACACTCTCTTCCTTAAGGCAGCCATGGAAGGCAAACAGGCGGATATTGTCCAGACGAATTTTTCCCAAGAGACCGGTTTTTCGGCAAATCTAGAGAAAAACTTGGGACTTACCCGCGCTCAGGCCGCAGGACAGGAGAAGGGTTTGCCCTTTTAGTACGTGCAACGGCAGTTGCTGAGGCCCTGGAAGAGGTCAACCCCTATGGTGATCACGTGGGTTCCATAGCTGTAGGCGAGGATGTCGTTGAGGATGATCTGCACGGAATAGGCAAAATAAAAATTCCCTTTCTTAAGGCCGACAAACGGCGCGATGTACAGTGGCTTTCCTACCTGGTCGTTCAGGAAACGGTAGTTGATCCCCGTGTAATAATAATCCTCGAAGTCATATAGCCTCAGTTTCAAGTTGAGGTCGGTCTCGGACCGGCCGTCGCTTTCAAATATCTTATACAGCACGGAGGGTTCGATTTCCACCCGGCTGTTCTTGTTTTTGGAATAGCGAAACCCGGTATAGACGTAGTAGTTCCTCAACTGATTCGGCTCAAACACCGGGTTAAAGCTGGTGAGGTCCTTATTGAGGAGGTTGGAGGCATTTACACTGAAGTAGAATTTATTTTTCCGGTACATCAACCCCACATCGAAGTTGTGGTTCGAAGTTGACCGGTCATCTGTAATGGAGGGGTCCCCCGTGATGTTTTCAAATTCTTCAATATCGATGCGGAACTGGTTGAAGTTGTACGAGATCCCAAAAGAAAGGAACTCATCCTCGTACCGGTCCAGGGTAAGGTGGTGGGCAAAGGAAAGCCTGGCCCCCTGCTGGCGGGTATAGCCGTTGCTGTCGTTATAGAGGAAAATCCCACCCCCGGAGCGGTTCCCGATCCGGGCATCTGCGGCCAGGGACTGGGTTTGGGGCGCGTCCTTGATGCCCACCCACTGGCTCAGTCCGTTAACCCGGATCTTTACGTGGTCCCCGATACCGGCATACGTCGGGGCGAGCACAAAGGGGTTGTCCGCCAGGTACTGTGACAACTGGGGCGAGTTCAGCTCCTGTCCGTTCGAAACAAGAACCCACCCCATAAAGAATACTAAAACTGCTTTCAGACGCATTTTGCAATCAGGTTAAATTCCTAGCGATATAAGGTGAAATGTCCGACAAATTCGCGGGTGTCGCTTTCCCCGTTGAGTTTTATGACGTACCAGTAATCGCCGGTAGGCAATTCTTTTCCGTTGTAGGTTCCATCCCAACCCGGAACGTTGTAAGAAATTTCGTCTACCACTCTACCATAACGATCATAAATTTTTATTAGTATCTGCGGGAAGCCTTCCATGTTCTGAGGCGCCCAGAAATCGTTCATGCCATCCCCGTCAGGCGTGAAGAAATTCGGGATCTCAATGTCGATGAATTCCATGAAGATCTGCGCTTCTGCCTCACACCCGTTCTGGTCGACCACCCGAACCGTATACATACCTGTTTCGGTTATGTAGAAGGTGTTGTCCGCCCCATTGTCCACATCATTGAAGTAGAAGGTGTACTCGGGAACGCCACCAGTGGCAATAGCTGTTATCTCATTGATGTTCCGCTGTTCCAGGACGAGTACAAGGGGCTCGTATGCGGCAATTTCAAAGTCTATGGTCACCACACACCCGTTGGTATGGGAGATCGCCAGGTAATGGGCCCCAGGGGCGATATCCGTGAAGTCCGGATCGAGCTGCATGGCAGACGGATCCGTGGAATCCAGGGCATACATGACCTCGTCCGAAACAGATGGGTCTTCAAGGAGTACCTCCAGGCGATTGCCGGGGATATTGCCAGTACACTCATAGATCGGGGTTACAGAGGCATTCAGGTTAACCCCGGTTTCGACCTCAACGATGATATTCGCTTCACATCCCCTGGAATCCCGTACAAAGATGACATATGTACCTGCGGCCAGGCCTGTGAAGGACGTCTGCCCGGGAACATAATCCGAAGGATCGTTAGAGTTGAAGGCCGTGCTGTAAGGCGCCGTACCTCCTGTGATCTCGATATCCACAGAACCGTCCTCGCTTCCGGAACACACCTCCGCCATAACCGTGGCGGTCATCGAAATGGGTTCAGGGGCCGTGATGGTGAACTGGAAGGGGATAAAGCACCCGTTTTCGTCCTGGGCGATTACATCGTAGACCCCCGCCTCCAGTCCGGTGAACACGTTTTGGGTGTCGAACTGGTTCAGGTTCGGGCTGATGGCATACAGGATGGTACCGGTTCCCCCGGACACTTCCACGGCAATGGTGCCATCTGCCTCGCCGGCACATGTGACGTCCGTAAACTCCTCGCGGTCGACCTGCAGGGGTGGCGGTTCTGAAATAATGATTTCGCCGGAAACCACCTCACAGTCAAGGCTGGTTGAGCGCACCCAGTAACTTCCCTGGCCCAGGCCTGAAAAGGAACCTGAACTTTGTGGCCCTGAGAGCAGGACGCTCAGGCTGCTGTCCCCGTAGAGTTCATACTGGTAGTTTCCAAGGCCACCAGTCGCCACAGCCGTCAGTGAGGCCGTAGTTTCGCCGGTACAGTTGATTACAGCGGCACTCTCATCAATGGTGAGGACCATTGGGGCCACCGGCTCAATACTGACCTGGTTGGAGATGCTGGCATCGCAGCCATTGGCATCGCGGACATAGTACTGGTAAACGCCGTCCGTCACGCTAAAGGTGTGGGAATCCCCGCCGGACATCGGCAGGAAGTTGATTCCGTCCACACTGTACTGGTAGGGAGCTGTTCCGCCACTGGCCGTCAGGATTAGTCCCGCATTGCCTGTACAGGTCAGCTGGACGCCTTGAACAAGGGCACTTTCGACTTCAATGGGTTCTGAGATCACTACCTGATCGGTTTCAATTCCGCACTGCCAGCCATCGGTGACGGCAATACTGTAAATTCCTGCCCCAAGACCGGCAAACACAGGGTTTGGCTGGGTTCCGGAAGTAAACACGATGGTACTTCCAGTGGCATCGTACACATTGAGCTGGTAGGAATAGCTTCCCTCGCCCCCGGCGACATTGATAGCTGAAACCGACGCATTCTCGTCCCCGTAACAGGCCAGTGTCGTGGGGGTGGCCAGGATGTCCGCCGTTATCGGCAGGGGCTCTGTAAGGATAATGGCATCGTTGTACACGCAACCTGCGGCATCGGTTACTTCAACCGTAAAGGATCCCGCAGAAAGCCCCGTGAACAAGTAGGTGTTTACGCCGGTGATGCTGTAGTTCTGGCCCGTTGTGGTGTTGACCAGTGCGATGTCGTAAGGGGCGTATCCTCCGTCCGGCACGACGAGGATCTCGCCCAGGTCGTTGGTACAGGTGACATTCGCCGCCTCCGAAACGATTGCGGCAAGGGCTGTATCAGGAGACACAATGGTAAAGATTCCCGAGTCCTCTGTACAGAAGGGGGCGTCCAGCTCCGTAACCCTCAAAAAGTAGTTTCCTCCGGATAGACCCGTGATGGTTACGGGGTTTACAGCCGTGGAACCGCTTCCAGTAATACTGGTGGAAACGCCAGATGCATCGAAGACTTCATAGGTGTAGCTTCCGAGGTAACCCGCTATTTCAAGGGAAACAGACCCATTGGCATCGCCGAAGCACACCACAGGGTCAATCGGGGTGGCAGTGATCGAAATCAGGTCGAACGGGGCAACCACGTGAGGGGCGGTAATCACAAAACACCCGGTGGCGTTGTCCGTAACGCGGAAGGTATAGCTTCCCGGCGCACTCAACTCGAAAGTGGCTGAGGTGTTCGATGGGTTCCCTGTCAGGACCCCGTTCGGATTTCCTGCCGGAAGCAATTCGAAGGTGTAGGTATTCGCCGGGTTGCCGTTGTCCGTCACGGTGATCAGCACCTCTTCGGGATTGGAACAGGATATGGCGGCGTTTTGGGCCACATCTGCCGTAAACGTGTTCAGCGGATCCAGGGTGACAGAAGTGGTTGCAACGCACCCGTTGGCATCCCGCACGTAAACTACAGGGGCCTGGACCATCCCATTATCCACGACCTCAAAAACGTTTGAAGTTTGGTAGTTCACCCCGTCAATACTGTACAGGTAGGGACTTGTCCCCGAACCGGCAGGCACGGACGCGGTAATCGCAGCAGTATTCACGCTGTTGTCAGGGGCACAGGCAAAGGCAGTGGCCACAGCGCCTACAGAAAGGGGAGCCGGTTCGGAAACCGTAACATCCTGTGTGGCCGCACAGTTGAGGCCGGAAATCGCCTCAATCCGGTAGTCCCCGGCGGCCAGGTCGCTGAAAAGGGGATCGGTCTGGGGTCCTGCCAGGAGGTTCCCCACCCCGTCGTAAAGGTTGAAAACATACGGCGGGTTGTCGTTTGTGCCGGGACCTGCTGGCTGCAGGTTTACGCGGATACTTCCATCGCTGCCGCCGTTACAGGAGACGTCCGTAACAGTTGCAGGGTCAAGGGTAACAGGTGTCGGGGTTGCCAGTGTCGCCACAGCCTGGGCGGTACAGTTTGTCCCGGAGGCATCAAAGACTACGGCCGTGTAGGTGTCAGGGGCAAGGCCTGGAAACACATTGGAGGCCTGGGTTGCCCCACCGGTAACGCTGACTCCCCCACCATCGAGCAGGTCGTAGGCATAACTTCCCGAACCTCCGGCGGCAATTACTGTAAGTTCCCCGTCATTCAGGGCACACGAAGGCTGGGCACTGATCTGTACGCCGGCATCCAGCGGAGGCAGAATAACAATGGACCCTGTGTCCAGACATCCATTCCCGTCCCGAAGGGTAACGGTGTAGGTTCCGGGCGCGGAAACCGTAAAGGCACCCGAAGCCTGGAATCCGGAACCGATGCTGTAGCTGAGCGGCCCAACGCCCGTGCCACTTGCGGTAAAAGTGTAGGAAGCCCCGTCCGAGGTACACTGGTCGGCCGCCAGGGCGGGAACCGTCAGCACGGGAAGCGGATCCTCATCCACCGTGACCGGGATCATCGCAACACATAGGTTTGCATCCCTTACATATACATCGTAAGTGGCCGGGTAGGCGGCCGGATTCAGTTCCGCACCCGGGGATGAAGAATAATCTGAGGGGGAGGGCGCGTCCCCAGAAGGCATAAACGCGAACTCGTACCCGGGGGTTCCCCCACTGGCCGACACCGAAACGAGGGCGCCGGAATTACAGTTCGCATTGGTGTTGGAGACCAACGCGAGGGCAAGGGCTGATGCCGGGGAACCAATGGTGACCACGTTGGAGTCGTCCGAACAGAAGGGGGCATCTGTTGCAACTACCTGCACGCGGTAATTTCCAGCCGTCAGGTTGGGGATGGTCAGTGGGTTTACCGCGGTACTGGCAGGGGTCGCCGGTGTTACCGGAACGCCACCGCCATCGAACACCTGATAAGTGTAATTCCCGGTATAGTTGTTAACCTGGACCTCAAGCGCACCGGTAGCATCCCCGAAACAGTTTACGGGGGCAATGGCAGTAGCCAGGACTTCGATCAGGTCGTATGGCGCTATGGTGTAGGGGGCTGCTGTAAAGGAACAGCCTGTGACATTGTCTGTCACGCGGAAGGTGTAATCACCCGGTGCAGACAGCGTAAAATCTGCTGTAAACACCCCGGAGCCGGGACTTTGCGTTCCGGCAGTCCCAACCGGGAGCAGGTCAAAGTCAAAATCCCCGGACCCTCCGGTGACCGTGATGCGCACCTCTTCCGGATTGGTACAGCTGATCGCTGCCAATTGTGTTACGACCACGTCGATGATCTCAGGTAACGGATTCAGGGAAACAGGAACGGTTACAAGGCACCCGTTTGCATCGCGGACCACTGCCGTAAAGTTTTGGGGCAGGCCGGTATCGGAGACATTGAAAGTGTTGGAGGCGTCAAAATTGGCCCCGTCAAGGCTGTAAAGGTATGGGGCCGTCCCTCCCGAAGCCGTCAGGGTGATGCTTGCCAGGGAAACGGAATTGTCTGCCGCACATGCAAAATCTGTAACGGACGCAGTTGCAGCAAGAGCTGGCGGCTGCCCGACAGTGACCAGGGCGTCCGTAACGCAGTTCCGCCCTGAGCTTACGCGAACGGTGTAATCCCCGGCAGCAAGGCCAGAAAAGAGGGGCGTTGGTTGTACGGGAGAGACGGCTGTCGTCCCGGCAGCATCGAAGAGCTGATAGGAATACGGGGGGTTGTCCATCCCCGCATCGAGCAGGACGCTGATGCTGCCATCAGCACCTCCATTACAGCTTACATCGGCAACAGCGGTTGTAAAGGCTACCGGGGTCGGCACCTCCAGGGTTACAGGGGTGGACGCCTGGCAGGCGGGGACCAGGGCATCATAGATGAATGCGGTATAGGTTCCCGGCGCGAGGCCCGTAAACAAGGGGGAAGCCTGTGGACCTCCCGTTACGCTGGCCGCCCCGAGGAACAGTTCGTAGGTAAAGGAGCCCGACCCCCCGGAGGCCGTTACTTCAATCTGCCCGTCGTTCAGGGCGCATGTAGCCTGGGCTACCACCTGGGCGCTCAGGGAGGCGGGGGGATAGATCTCAATGGAGACCAGGTTGCCACACCCGTTGGAATCGCGCACCTCAATAGTGTGTGTTCCGGAGGAAAGGCCCGAGATGAGGGCGGTATCACCCGTGGCGTTCAGTGATGCAGGCTGGAAGGCTCCCCCATCGATACTTAGAAAATGAGGACCAATACCGGCAGCAGCCAGGGTGACTTCAATTTCAAAACCGCCTTCTGCAGCCGTACATTGATTGGTGGTCAGCGCGGCGACAATCGGTTCAGGTTCGGGCACCAGGGTAATGTCCAGCGGGCCTGTGATACAGTTGCTGGCATCCATGGCATAGACGTCCCAGTCCAGTGAGATGGACGGGTCCAGTTCAACATAGTTTGCGGCGGCAAAATTTCCGGCCGGGGCATTGCCATCGGGCACAAAGGCATAGGTATACGGACCTGTTCCGCCGGAGGCAAGCACAGTCACTTGCCCGTTGGCATTACAATTCGGGTTGTTCAGGTCCACCAGGTTCAGGGCGACGGGTGTCGGTTCCAGGATCCGGAATTCATAGGTGTTGGAACAGAAAGGGCTGGTGGCCTCTTCAAAGAAAAGGACGTAGTCCCCCGGCGGAATATTATTCACCACTTCAACAGGTGTAGGGGTGGGCCCGCCTGCCGCCTGCGTAAGGGTCCCGGAATAGGCGGCCCCCAGGGGCGTATTGGTCAGGGCCTGAAGGATGCTGTAGTTTATTTGTGTCACGGAAGGATCGAAGCCTTCTATCTGAAAGGAAATCGACCCGTCGGAATCTCCATAGCAGGATACATCCGTCACAACGGGGCCTGCTACCACTACGATTGAAGACAGGGAAGGTACAGTTTCCTCTATGTAGCTCGTACAGTTGGTCACGTTGTCAATGGCCTCAAAAATGTAGGTTTGACCGGCGTTCAGCCCTGAGAACACAGCCGTTTCCTCGTTGGGACCGGGTCCGGAAACCTCAGAGGTCGGGCCCACGCCGGAGCCGAAAATACGGAAGGTGTAGTCGCCGGAGCCCCCATCCCCCGAAAGGACTACCGTTCCGCCGCTCACACAGTCGGCGATAGTCGTTCCGGCACTCAGGGTGAGGTAGGGATTGGCGAGGACGCGCACGGGGTTCTGGTAGAACTCGCAGCCGTTGGCATCCACAATCCGGATATAGTAGTCCCCAAAATCCAGGCCGTCGAAGGCAACTGTAGTGCTTGGGGTGTTCACAATGGGATTGGAACCGGTTACAGCCACTACGTTGTTGGACTGGTCGTAGAGGGTATAGGTAAAATTGGCCACTCCCCCACTGATAATGGAAACATCGATCCGACCGGGTATGTCCCCGATGCCCGCACCGCCGCAGGATACATCGGTTACGGAAATCACGGCGTCAAACAGGGGAGGGTCAACGAGGGTAACACTATCTGAGAAAGTGCACCCTTTGGCATCCCGGACGGTATAGGGATAGGTGCCAGCGGCCAGTCCGGTGTAGACCCTTTGCGCGCTGTATCCCCCTCCGTTGAAATCAATTTCATAAGGCCCGATTCCGAAATTTGGGTTAATATCAATTTCCACGATTCCGTTCATGTCCCCGCTGCAAGTTGGGTTTATGGCGGTTGCCGTGGCCTGTGGCGGCACCAGTGGGTTGATGGCAATTACATTGGAAAGAACCACACAGCCCTCGCTGTCTGTTACCCGGAACTGATAGGTTCCGGGGGCAGGGGCCGCATAGGGAAAACTTCCGGCATAGGAAGCGAATGCCCCGCCGTTAAAAGCCACTTCATAGGTATAGGCAGGATACCCGCCGGCTGCTGACAAATTGATTTGGCCATCCGGAGTACCCGTGCAATCCAGGTCTTTGGCCAGAACGGCATTCGCTGTAAGGGCCGGGGCGATGTTCTGGCTGACGGTTGTGCTGCAGCCGTAGCTGTCGGTAACCGTAAAGGTATAGGCGCCCGGGATAAGGCCGGTAAATGTGTTTGATGCCTGGGAGGGATTCCCGTTGACAGAATAGGAATACGGCGCGACCCCTCCGGTTGCCCCTACCACGATCGTTGCACCTCCTGAAGCGTCAAAGCACAAATCAGAGGAAGCCTCGATGCTCGCAACCGGCACCCCGGGACTTGTGAGGTCGAAGGGAGCGGTTTCAAAACAACCATTCGCATCCTCCACCCGAATCGAGTAGGTGCCTGTTTGGGTAAGCCCGGCAAACAGGTTGCTGGACTGGGGCCCCAGGACTGAACCATCGGGCTGTGTAAGCTCGTAGGAATACCCTCCCCAACCCCCGGAGGCCAGGATCGTTACGGACCCCTGGGCCACACAGGTGAGCGGAGAGACGGTTGAGGTAAATGCAAGTGGGGCGGCCGGTTCTGCAATAGTTACAGAGGCAGTGTCCGCACAGTTCGTCGTCTCGTCAGTTACAACAAGGGTATAAATTCCTGCGGCCAGGCCGGTTAAGTTGATCGTGTTTGAAGCCTGTCCGGTAACGGGAGCCCCCCCGTTGACCGTGTAGGAATACGTCCCTGAGAAGCCAGTTACAAAATAGTCAGCCGCACCGTCTGCCGTACCCACACAGGAGACATTCTGCACCAGGGCACCCGACACTTGTATCGGGGCGACAGGGGTAATGGTAAAGGACTCTTCATAGGCGCAGCCATTCGCATCCGTTACCCGGAAGGTATAGGTATCCGGGCTCAATCCGGCAAATACATTGTTGTTGCCGTTATTGGTTGCCGCAGGGGCAATGATTTCATAGGTGATGGCTCCGAACCCCCCGGTTACGGATAGGGTAACATCCGAGGTTTGCGCAGGACAATTCGGGGCTGTGGCATTGAAAACAATGTCCGTCGGAGGATCCAGGGCGGGAATCGTAACAGGGGCAGTTGCAAAAGTGCATCCGGCCGCATCGCGCACCGTTATCGAATAGGTTCCGGCCGTAAGTCCTGTAAATGTGTCGGAAGGGCCAAAATTCACCCCGTCAATACTATACGTATACCCCGGGGTTCCCCCACTGATATTTTGGGCCTGGATGCTCCCATCCTGCAAGCAGGTAAAGGGCTGGACCAGCACTGCGTCCGCCAGGATTGCGCCCGGTTCGGCAAGCGTTACGGTGTCCGTAAAAACGCACCCCTTGCTGTCCCGTACGGTAAAGGAATACGTGCCGGCCGTCAGGCCGCTGTAAACCCTTTGTGCACTGAAGCCGAGGCCATTGAAGTCAATTTCATAGGCAGGTGTCCCAAAAGCAGGGTCCACAATGATTTCAATGCTGCCGTCCGCAGCACCATTACATGTCGGATTCACCGGGAGGTTGGTCGCCACGGGGTTTGTGATGGGATCCACCACTACAGTGGTCTGAGCAACACAGCCTTCAGCGTCTCTGATGGTGAACGCAAAGCTTCCGGCGGCGGAAACCGCATACGAAAATGCAGAACCTGTCACAGCGACCGGCGCCCCTCCGTTGACCTCATAGGTGTATGGGGCATACCCTCCGGCAACAGCAATGTCTACACGGGCATCCGGGGTGGCAGAGCAATCCAGTTCTTTTGCGAGGAGCCCGGAAACAGTGAGCTGCGGTTCCACAACCACGGTGTTTGATGTGGCGGAGCACCCAAAAGCATCGACCACTTCCACGGTATAAGTGCCCGGGATCAGGTTGTCAAAGACGTTGCCCGTCTGGGGCGCCCCTGCATTGAGGCGATACGAATAGGGCGCCACACCACCGGTGGCATCAGCTGTCAGGCTTACGCCGGTTGTGGGGTTGTAGCAAAGGTCGGTCGTTGCGCCCAGGGTAATTGCCGGGATGGAAGGCGCGTCAAGGGCAAAGGTATCCGATGCAAGGCATCCATTGGCGTCCGTCACCTCAACGGTATAGGTCCCTGTTTGAAGGAGCCCGGCGAAGGTGCCTCCCGCCTGTGGCCCGAGGCGGCTGGCGTCTGGCAGGATGAGTTCAAAAGAATAACTGCCCCACCCCCCGGATGCCGCAATCGTTACGGAACCAGGGCCTGTACAGGTAATTGGCGCCGGGGTGACATTCAGGGCTATCGGGCCCGGAGGGGCGGCCACAGAAATGGTTTCTGAAGCTTCACAACCGGTTGCTTCATCGGTCACCAGTACGGTATAGTCTCCTGCCGTCAGGCCGGCCAGATTGATCGGCGTAGCGGTTTGCCCTGTGATCGGGGCACCCCCGTTAAGCGTATACTGATACGTGCTGCTGAAGCCGCTTACGGAGAAGTTGATCTCCCCGTCGGCACCTCCTGCACAACTTATATTGCTGACCAGGACGCCCGACACCTGAATCGGTGCTACCGGCGCAATGGTGTAATTTTCAATGTACTCACATCCGTTGCTGTCGGTTACCCGGAAGGTATAGGTGTCCGGGGCCAGGCCATTAAAGGTTGCATTGTTTCCTGAGGTGGCACTCGCGCCCAGAGGGCTGGGCGCAATAATTTCAAGGGTAAAAGGGGCGGTACCTCCTGCAACCGTGGCAGTCACATCCGATACAAGCGCCGGACACGTCGGGCTGGTCGCCGTAAACGACAGGTCGGAGGGCGGGGTGACGGGATCGATGGTTACCGGGGGTGCCGCAGTGGTACATCCGTTGGCATCCCTGACCGTTATAGTGTAGGTGCCAGGGGCCAGGCCCGCAAAGGTTTCAGCTCCTGCCCCGCCGACGAAAGTAACCCCGTCAATGCTGAACTGGTATGGCGCTGTTCCCCCTGTGATGTTCTGGGCTTCTATAACTCCGTCCTGAAGACAGGTATACGCCTGTATAAGTGCGGCGTCCAGCGCCAGTGCGTTGGGGGGGCCGGCTATGGTGTAATATTCAAAATACTCGCACGAAGCACTTCCCTTCCTGAAATTCAGGCGTACCGTATAATCCCCCTGGGGGAGGCCGGAAAACACCCCGGAGGTGTTGGTGGCGATTTCAGCACCGGTCTCATCAATAAGGAAATAGGTCAGTTGGTACCCGTTCCGATCGATCACATTGAACTGGATCGTGCCGCTCGAGTCCCCAAAACACTGCTCGTCGACCACCGTGGTAGGCGCAAACTCCACAGGAGGCTCAAAGTAGATTACAACAGGGTTTGAAAGGTCAAAACAGTTGTTCCGGTCCACCACGACAAAGGTATACGTGCCCGGATCCCAGATATCGAAGATGACACTGGTCTGGAATTCCGATGCCGGAATGTCCTGGGGTGTCGGATAGGAAATCTGGGTGACTCCCGCTTCGTCCACGAATTCATAGATCGCATAGGTATGCGGGGTTCTTCCACCGTCAGAATTCATCAGGATATTCCCTTCTTTACAAGTGATGTTCTGGGACACCCGGGCGGTCAGCTCAAGGTCTGAGGAATCCAGGATCTCAACCTGATCGGTTAAGAGACACCCGTCATCCGTTCGCGCCGTCACGTCATATATGCCGGGACTCAGGTTCTCAAAAGTGTAGTTGTTGTCTGCCGAGGGACCAAAAGTATCTACAAGGGTGCCGCCCAGTGAAATTTCGTAATAATACTG
>CAZUZE010000018.1:0-2503 GCA_964624565.1 uncultured Robiginitalea sp. | reverse complement strand
GTTACGGTGTGCTGTGGGTCGAGAAGGTTCTTGAAAATGTCAAAATAGAACCGGGTAAAACACCCGTTCTGGTAATTGACCACCACGCGGTACCTCCCGGCATTGCTGGCTGTAAAGTCGTTGCCGGTGTCCACTGTGTTCCAGCTGCAGGCAGAATTTTTATTGGCACAGTCATCCCCGGCGGACATGCAGCTTCCTTCGTCCAGCTGTTCCCAGACAATGCTTGTGGCGTCCGGGATGTTGATTTCGATCTGTTCGGTGTCGTTCAGGCCGCACAGGAAGATCTTTGGCAGGGGCTCCCCGTCGTTCGGACAAACCACCACCTCCCCTTCAACCGTGTTGGTCGGGTCGTTTATCAGGTCGGCAATGGGATTGCTTTGGGTTACGCCGGGCAATACCACCTGGATGATTTCCTGAAACCCTTTGCAGGGGTCTGCGACGATTTTGTCGACGATGTAGCTTCCCACTTCGGTCACCCGGAGGGTGCTCAGGTCGCCATCCGGGTTTCCGTCGGAAATGGGGGTATCCCCGGCATCGATCTGCCCGTTTCCATTATTGTCAGAGTACCAGATATAATCGTCAAAGCCACTGCCCGCGATTAAGAGGACATCATTGCCACACAATTCCACCGTTCGGTTGAAATCGCATGCCTCCAGGTCGTCGAGCAGGAAATTGGTTGCCCCCGGGGTGGCAAAGCCGCAATTGTCAAAATCAGAGACACTGGGGTCGTCCGTGATCTGGCCACTGTTAAGGGCACCCCGGTATGTAGAATACGCCTGGTTCTGGATTTCATCCGAGCAGGCATTGACAAAATCAAAACAATTCTCTGCAACACGCACCCGCATCCGGATGCTGTAGGAAGGGTCGTTCTCCTCTACCAGGTTATCCGGAATAGAGAACACCACCTCGCGAAGGGCGGGATCGTAGGTGTAGGTTACTCCTGGCGGAAGCCCGAGGAAGCTTTCGTCCAGGGTGACGTTTTGAGGGAGCACATCGCGTATTGTATACCCGGTGGCGTCGTCATTTCCAACATTTTGAAAGGAAAGGACATATTCGATTGTCTGCCCGAGGTTGACCCCGAGGCCTGTGATGTCGTTCCCGGCAATATCCTCGACCCTTTTGGCAAGGGCGATGTCAGGCTCGATGATTTCGACCATGAAAGTAGCCAGGAAGGCCCCGTACCCGTCCCCGGAGGAGGTGAACTGCAGGGTCGCCCCGGTTTCATCGTTCGGGAGGACAGAGTTAAAGGGGTTGTCCAGGTTGAAGACATCGAGGTCGAGCCCCAGGGTATTCGTCCCGAACGGGGTGCGTGTGGGAACCTCAGCCCCGTTGGTCGTGATGGTGGAGTTAAAAAAGTTGTTGGCCGGGTTGAGCCCGGTGGTAAGGTTGGTGAACCCCCCGACGGAATTCGCGCGGATCCGGAACCGGTCATTGGTGATCCCGCGGTCCCCTTCCAGGGCAGCCACCCCGATGCGGGCGCGTACCGGGAATCCCGGGGGCAGGGTCCGGAACCCGTTGACATTGACGTCTACAGCGGGAACACTCCCCTGGACGCCTGCGTACCCATCAAAAGTCGAGATGAATTTTCCTGTTTCATTGGGGTTCTCATAGATGACCACGAGCACCCACCCGGCGGAACTGGAGCCCTGTCGCCTCCCTTTGGTGGCCCGGATGTTCGCCACCGTATATTCCCCGTTAGGATTGGCGAGGCCCTGCACGAGGCCGGTTACGTTTTTGTAACAAATAATCGGGGAATCCTTAAAAGAGTTGTTGATGTTCACTGGGTCGTACCCGTCGAAAATAATGTCATCCTCCTCTCCCAAGGGGTCGGGGTTGTTGTCTGCCGTCAGGTCGATATAGGCACCACCGGGAAGGCGGAATTTGACCTGGTTCCAGTCTTCAATCCTCGGGGTGCCGTCAAATTGCGCCGACCCGTTTGTACTTCGCTCGTTGGGATAGGTCGAAGCCCAGTAAAGTCCGGCATACCGGATTTGGGAACAGTCCGCGTCCGGCACCGAGAGTTCTGCGCTACTGGAGCTGAACGTGGAGGGGTCCCCATCGATATCGATGTACTCCATCCAGAGCGAGTTGTTGTTTTGCGTGCCGTTATAGGGAGTGTTGGCCTGGGCAGGATTGGATGCCGAGGCCCTGTTGAGGATGTTGTTTCCCACAAAGAGGATATCTCCCCGAATTTCCATGTTTCCCCCGTCGAGCCGGGGGGTAAAAGGAACGGCTTCCTGGGCCGATGCGGTAAAAAAACCACACAGCAGCAGGGTTAGGATAAACAGTATTTTTGGAGTAACAGTCTGTCTCACAGGAATGCTTTCGGTTAGGCTAGCTGGTTGGGTTTGACACGCATGATCCACATTTTCTCGTCATAGGTGTCGTTGAGTCTGGAGTAATAGGAAATCAGGGCACTGTTCCAGTTTTCGTGCCGCTTCAGGTATACATAGTGGTAGTTGTTTTCAGGGTTTATAAAAGAGCTGGCATTCAAGCCTTTAGA
>CAZUZE010000017.1:16872-18935 GCA_964624565.1 uncultured Robiginitalea sp. | reverse complement strand
CGATCGCCTCCATAACCTCGAGGCGCACATTTTTCTCAATCATCGCTTCTTTTTAACAAAGTTCGGCAAAATTACGCAGCCGCTGGGGTGCAGGGTGCATAAATACACATGGGAACAGCGACTTTTGTTAGGGCGATCGGGCAGGCCGGCTTTGTATACTGTGCAGACTCCCCGCCCGCAGGGCCCTGGGGCGGGCTTCCGGGTTTTGGGGGCGCCCCTGTCCCGGCGCATGGCTCGCGCTCCGGATGCCGGCAGGCGACTTCGGCTGCCGGGGAGGACCATCCGATGCATTCAAAGGGATGCGTTTCCCCCTGTGCGAACACACCCCCTTATTGCCGGGCATCCCATGCGGCCTTCAATTCCCTGTAATACCTTCGGAACAACCCCAAATACTGCCCGGTAAGCTCCTGAACTGCGGGCCCCGGGCCCTTGGCAGCAGCTCCTTCCTGAAGCCCTATGCACAGCACTTTGATCCTGACATTGGCGCGGTACAGTTTATAATAAAGGAACAGCAACCGGTCCGCCTCGTTTTCCATAGCCCCTGTCAGGTGCAAATACCCTTCCAGAAACCGGCTGGCCAGGTCCTCCCTCCCGAATCGCTCCAGGTCCATGCAGAGGAAGGCGACCTCATTCAACACATCCAGGGTCCGGAGGGCTTCGCTGAATTCGATACAGTCAAAAATGACCGGAGGATCCAGCATAAATATATTCCGGCAATGAAGGTCCCCGTGCCCTTCCACGACAAATCCCTTATCCTTCCGCGCCTCAATTCGCTCCCTGCTGCCTTTCAGGAAGCCGGAAACCCATCGCACCACCTCATCGATAAACACTGAAGTCCCCGGCTGGTATGCCCGATCTAAAAAAGGGCCCTGCCCGGCGATATCGGCAAACTCCCCAAAGAGTTCCTTCCAGGTCTCCGCCTCCTTAATTTTTCGGGCTTCCCTGTGGAATCGGGCCAGGATCCCGGAGAGTGCGTCCACGGACGCAGCTTCCACCGACCCTTTCGCCAGCAACAAATCCATCTGCCGGCTTTCATCCATACGCTGCATCCAGACCGCGTGGTCAACGACCTCCCCCGTACCTTCCCCCAGGAAGATGCCGCCCGAATCCCGGGTTACCGGCAACACCCCCAAATACATCCCAGGGGCCAGCCGTTGGTTCAGCAGGACTTCCTGCTCACAGTAGTAGGCCCGCTTTTCAAGGGTGGAGAAATCCAGAAAACTAAGCTTCACGGGTTTCTTGATCTTATAGGCATGGGAATCCGCCAGGAGCACCCAGGAGATGTGGGTCTCCACCAGCCGCAGCTCAGCGGTCGGCAGGGGCACTGCCCTGCTGGATAGTATCTGATGTACCTGTGCCGTTGTCATGCGTTAAGGAATTCCAGTGCCCTGGTGATCATCCCCGAAAGCTCGCCTGAGTCTGAATGCAGCCTCAGGACATCCCCCTTCAGGGGTTCAAATTCCCCCCGGATTTTCTGATAGACCTCAAAGTCTGCTTCGCTGTACGGGCGGGGGCCCGCCACGCGCCTGCGGATCACATCTTCCCCGGCCCGGATTTCAATCCATTTTACCGGGATTCCGAGTGCCCTGCCCAGCCTGGCAAAGGGTTCCCTGAATGCCTCCCTGGAAAATGTCCCGTCCAGGATAACGCCCTTTCCGTTCTGAAGTTCTTCCCCAGCGCGCCGGAGCAGCTGCTCATAGATGGCAGATTTTGAAAGGGGGTCATACTTCCCTTTTTTCCCGAGTTCGGCCCGTATGATATCGGTATTGATATGCGGCAGTCCCAGGTGTGCGGACAAGGCGCTTGCGAAAGTCGTTTTTCCCGTCCCGGGCAGGCCGCAAACGACCAGCAGGAATGGCCTGTGCGCATTTATTTGCCCTGAATCCGCTCCCATATTCCTAAAGCTAAGGAAAAGGAATGGGATTTGACCACAAGATGGCTGCACTTTACAACAAGTTTTGATCCGGTTCGCGAATTTGCTGTAGCTTGCCCAAAATCTGCCTTGATAAAAGAGCGTATCCATACCCGGACCCTGCAAAGAACCTGGCTGCTGGCCCTGTTCC
>CAZUZE010000017.1:0-16772 GCA_964624565.1 uncultured Robiginitalea sp. | reverse complement strand
ATTTCCAACTTGTATGTCGGCGATGGTACGGGGGGTACGGACACCCTTCAGATCACCGGGAATGCGAACCTGAATACTTCCCTGATAGAGTTGCTGGCAGGAGGCTTTGCGATCTGGACCAGCAATGTGACCCTTACCTTGCCCTCCGGGGCCATTTTCAGGATTTCTGGAGGCACGCTGGACGATGGGAACCCCTGCAGTGCGGCCAAGAGGCTTGTCATCGGTTCCCAGATTTACTCCACGTGTAATGGAGGGGCCGGGGCAGATTACAGCTTCGAGGATCTAAATAATTCAGGGGGGTCGCTTTCCGTAGCCCCAGGATCGGACAGTCCGGTTTGCGAAGGCAGTGACCTGAACCTCTTTGCCAACCCGTCCGGCGCCGGTTCCTCAGGGGCCAGTTTTAGCTGGGTGGGAAGCGGGCCCGGTGGATACACATTTGCGTCTTCAGACCAGGATCCTGTAATCAGCGGATTGTCATCGGGAAGCTACACGTTTACAGTAACCATTACGGAGAGCTCCGGTTTTAACACTTCCCAATCAACCGCTGCAGAGGTTACTGCAGGGGCGGGCATTACTATGCAGCCATCTGACCAGCAGGGCCTCCCGGGGGCCTCCGTCATTTTCAGCATGACGGCAAGCGGTGCCCCGACCTATCAGTGGCAGGTGAGCACGGATGGAGGGGTATCCTTTTCCAACCTCTCCGACGGGGTCAAATATACCGGCAGCCAAACCAATACCCTGCAGGTAAATAACCTGCAGGCCCCTGATAACAACAACCGCTTCCGCATGGTACTGCAACCGTCTTCCGGGTCCTGCCCCCAAGTGGTTTCCAATACGGCCTCGTTAACGACGGCGGTCCCCACAGTGGTCTCCAACCGGAGGATTACCTATCGTGTGAACCAGTAAGGCGAGGGACTAATACCTGCCTCCTGCTGGAAAATCCGGAATCCTTAAAAAATACAGACCCGAGGTTTGGAACTCCCGGGCTCCTTCCCCTTGGCCTGAGCCCAATCGCTACGGGCAAATCCATCCCCATTATCCTTTTTTGATAGAAAGCCGGGCATTTCAGAAGTGAGTTGCCCAAGGCCGGTTTCATTTTTCTTCCTGCCATTCCTTGAAAAACCCAAATCCCCTTAAACTGATTTGTATCATTGAACAGATTCGGGCTTCTTATTACTATTGCCCTTTAGTAGCCTCATTCTTAAATTCTAAAACTATCAAAATATGGGACTTATGAAATTTGTAAAAGCGGCAGGGGTATTCAGCATGCTGTTCTTCACCTTTGCTTCATGCAATGAGCAACCTGCTCCGATCTTGGAGACGACCTCAGAAGATCTGCCTGCAGAACTGATTATCAACCTGACAAGCGATCCGATGGCCGATCCACACAGCAGCCTGATGGGGCTGCACCTCGCTCAGAAGGCCCGGAAAAACGGCATGGAAGTGACTGTTTTCCTCAATGTTCACGGGGTAAAACTCATGTCGCCGGGTGCCGATACCCTGGTCTTCCATGGGGAAAACCTGCATAAGGTGCTCAAAGACCTTTTGGCAGAGGGGGGCTCTGTAAGCGCCTGCCCGCATTGTATGATGGCTCATGAAATAGAAGAAGCGCAATTGCCTGACGGGGTAACGGTGATGCAGGACGACCTGATGATGGGAAAAATCAAAAACAACCCGACCGTCTTTACCTATTAGTGAATAACTGGCTGGTGGGGAGGGTTTCGCTCACTGCGTTTGAATCATATCCGGTCCCCGATGCATTCCGGTGGGTGTGGATTTCCAACCCACAGGTATTTAACCCCCGGTGGTGGTATCGGATTATTCAGGCCGTAGCTTGTTTTTGAGCTCCTTTGAAAAAAAGAGGCTGCCTAAAAGGGCAGCCTCTTTTGTCTCTACTGTAATTCTCAAATCACCCCTTTGAATGTTCGGGGCAATCCGTACAGGCACAGGTTTCCTTGTCACAGGAGCATTTGCCGTCCTTGTGCATGGAACAGGTCATGGCAGTTTCCTTCGCCACGGGCTTCAGGTCCATTTTGCAAACCGGACAGGTTCCCGGAGCGTCATAAGTCTTGCCATGCTCGCAGTCCATTGGGCATTGGTACTGAGCCTCGGCCTTGAGCTCACTTTCGGATTCTTCTGTCTGGATTTCCGTTTCCGGGGCCTCCGTTGCGGCTTTCTTCTCCTCCTTGCATGAGGTAAAGGCAATCAGGAGCAGCAGGGATAAAACGGGCAAAAGGGAAGTGGTTTTCATGGGTAGTATCTTTCGATCAAAGGTAAGATGTTTTTTGGAAATGACCCCTGATTCAAGCATGAAAGGGGCCCTTACTCAGAGGGCACTGTTTTATAGCTTCCGAGCAGCTCTTCGAGTTCGGATTCCTTTAGGTAAAACGCACCCATGGAGCCGTTTTCGTAATAGATGGTCACTTTCATGGGCTCCCCAACCCGGACAGGACGCATGGTAAGGATAAGGCCTTCCCCAACACTCAGGCGTTGTTTAACCGTACTGTAACCATCTTTGAGCACGTGGTAGAGGTAATTGAGTTCCATGGCGGAGGCATAGAAGTCGAGGGATTTTATATCATCGCGGGAGTAGACCTCATCCTTGTACCACAATTTGTAATACCCGGGTTTATCGGTAACCCGGATGTATTCCAGGTAGGGAAGGGTGATTGCCGAATTACTCGTGGAGCCCACGATATACCGGTCCTCTTTTTTCACCTCACCAATCTGCCCAAAAGCCTGTGAGGCGAGAAAAAGCACCAGGAGCAGGGGACTGAGACGCAGTCCTGCCCGGGATTTTCTCACCTTGTTGTCCGTTTTCAACTTCATTGTCCTAAAGATCCGCTGCAAATGTATTCCTTTTCCCTGCAACCCCCGGAATTCCGACACCAAAGAAGCGGGACATCCCGGAATTCGCACTTCAGGACGGGAGGCAACCCAAAGGGTCCTTCTTCAATCGAACCTGTTAAGGCCACAACGGGGGATGCCTCGCCCTTTTTTTACACAGGGGGCTTCAAAATAAGGCTTCCTTTCTAAACTATAAAGTAATGAACTGTTTTTTTAGGTGTTAAACCCGAGAGGAAGACCGGATCTAAGGATGGTGATTTTCTTTTGCAGCAGTAGGCCGTAACTTGAAAATGGGGGGGAGGGGATTTTCCCCCAGCCATTTGCCCCATCCTGCCAGCCTCCCTAGGAAATCCCGGCAGCGCTGAAAACCCTGTAGATGAAGTGTATTTCCTCTTCAGCCACTTCCCCGTCAGAATTGGCCGCACCGGTCATGCTGCGCAGCAGGAAATCCTTTTTGGCCTCGGGCATTACCCTGATGACGGCAAGGGCTTCAGCAGCCTCGACCTTGCGGGCCTGTACGATCTGGGCGGAATCAAAATCAAGGGCCTCTGCCAACTGGTTCATGTAATCCAACTCTCCTGCTTCGATCGCATTGTCCATGCGAATCAATTCATCCACCGCTTTAATCACGGCCAGTTTTTCCATCATATTAAATTCCATAGGGCAGGTATTAGTGGTTCAATTTTTGCCAAATAGTATTCGGACCAACAGGAGCAGATCCCAGGGAAAAGGTACTAATAAATTCTATTTCCACGCATTCCTGAAACCTCACATACCCATTTTCTGTTCAGGACAAATCAATTATTCATTAATGTTCATTATGTTTTAAATTAATAACATAAATAAAAATATATGATTTTTTCAGTGGATATTTGCCCTGTAAACCAGAAATAAAACCTATGAATTTCAATACCCAGATTTCAGACCGTCCGAAAAACAAGGCTTCCAAAACCATATATCCCACCACGTCGATTACCGTTTCATATGGTGACGGGATTGGCCCGGAGATTATGGATGCCACCCTTCGCATCCTCGGGGCGGCAGGGGCCCAACTCGATATCGAAACCATAGAGGTCGGTGAAAAAGTCTATACCTCGGGCATTACAACAGGAATCTCAGAGGAGGCCTGGGATGCCGTGAGAAAGAACAAAATATTTTTTAAAGGCCCTATTACAACCCCTCAGGGTGGCGGGTACAAAAGCCTCAATGTAACCCTGAGAAAAACACTTGGCCTGTATGCCAATGTACGGCCCTGCAACAGCTACTACCCCTTTGTGGATACCCGGCACCCGGATATGGACGTGGTGATTATCCGGGAAAATGAAGAAGACCTCTATGCGGGAATCGAGCACCGTCAGACCGATGAGGTCGTTCAGTGCCTGAAGCTGATCACACGCCCGGGCTGTGAGCGGATCATACGGTATGCCTTTGAATACGCGAGGAACCAGGGTCGGAAAAAAGTAACCTGCCTGACCAAGGACAATATCATGAAACAAACCGATGGCCTCTTCCATCAGGTATTCCGGGAAATTGCCCCGGAGTATCCCGAAATCAAGAGCGAACACCTGATCGTGGACATCGGTACGGCCCTGGTGGCGGACTCCCCCGAGCGTTTTGACGTGGTGGTCATGCCGAATCTTTACGGGGACATCGTCTCTGATGTCACCAGCCAGATTTCGGGTTCCGTGGGCCTGGGCGGGTCTGCCAACATCGGCAGCAGCTGCGCCATGTTCGAGGCCATTCACGGTTCTGCCCCTGATATAGCCGGGAAAGACATCGCCAACCCCTCCGGGCTTATCCAGGCCTCAGTAATGATGTTAAACCATATCGGACAGCCTGAAGTGGCTGAAAAAATCCAGAACGCCTGGCTGAGGACCCTTGAACAAGGGATTCACACGGCTGATATCTACCGCAAAAGCCAGAGCAAAAAACGCGTGGGGACCAAAGCTTTTGCCGATGCAGTTATCGCCAACCTGGGCGCCAGGCCCGAATTCATGAGCCCTGCGGATTACCAGGGATTCGAAGCCATCAAACTCTCGGAATACAAAAGGAAGCCGGCTGCGAAAAAAGTCCTCAAAGGCGTGGATGTTTTTGTGGACTGGCGGGGTACGGACCCCGATGATTTGGCTGCGAAACTGCAGGTGATCGAGAATCCGGCCCTGAAGCTGGCCATGATCACCAACCGGGGGGTAAAGGTATGGCCCAACGGGTTTGACGAGACCTTCTGCACGGACCACTGGCGCTGCCGCTACAGTGCGGTGGAAGGCGTGCAGGTGCGCAAGGAGGACATCATCGAAGTCCTGCAGAAAGCAGTTTTTTCAAATGTCGATATCATCAAGACAGAAAACCTGTATGAATTTGACGGCGTCCGGGGCTATTCCCTCGGACAGGGACAATAAGCGCTCCCAACAGCCCTTAAAAAACACCTCCCGAGAAATGGGAGGTGTTTTTTTATCCCTGAATGACCCCCGTACTGTAGAGCCAGATAAAAATGGAAAGGAGCAGGAAGATAAAGGCAGGCAGGGATTTCTTTATGGGATCCCCGACTTTTAAGTGCATCCAGATGGCCCCTGCCATCAGGAAACCCATGGCCGCCGCGGCCGGAATCGCCAGGGCGGGAAACCAAATGGAGAGGATCAGGCCGATGGCGGAGAGCACTTTCAGGAACCCAATCATATACATGGTCGTTTCAGACAACCCGTATACCCTGAATTCCTCCTTCATGCTTAGCGCATTCCCTCCCCTCCAGCGCGTACCCCTGTTTGCCCTGAAGAACCATACATTGACAATACTGACAAAGAGGACAATTTTGGCAGCAGTGGCTATATCTTCCAAAACACAGAGTTTTCCCTTAAGGTAAGTATAATTATCGAATTTTCCACCTGGCGGAAGGGGCAGATTTTGGCCAGCTCAAGTACCTTTATTCAAAAGGAAAGATGGAAAAGGATCAAAATGTACTGGGCGGGCCACTGCAGTCCTGCTGTTTTAGCCCGGTGACCGGCTATTTCCGCGACGGGCTCTGCCGCACCGGACCTACCGCCACGGGGACGCATGTGGTTTGTGCCATCATGACCGACGCCTTCCTCCGCTTTACGCAGGGCAGGGGAAACGACCTGAGCACCCCCATGCCGTATTACAATTTCCCCGGACTCAAGCCCGGGGACCGCTGGTGCCTTTGCGTGAGCCGGTGGCGGGAGGCCTACCAGGCAGGGGTGGCACCCCCGGTCCTGCTGGAGGCAACCCATAAAAAAGCCCTGGAAACCGTCCCCTTTGAGTGGCTTCTCGAATACAAGGTGACCGAAGGGCTGGAAGGGTCATAGCTTCAGGCCAAAGGCGAGGTCGCCGGCATCGCCGATTCCCGGAATAATATACCCGCTCGGGCTCAGGGTGTCGTCAATGGCGGTAATCCACAGGTGTGTTTTCTCAGGAAAAACGTCCGAAACATGGGCGATCCCCCTTTTGGAAGCGATCACGGAAAGGATGTGGATCTGGTCGGGTTCCCCGTTGGCGCGCAGGGCCTTTAAAACGTTTTCAAGGGTCTTGCCGGTCGCGAGCATCGGATCCGTCAGCACGAGGGTTTTGCCGTTTAAATCGGGAGCCGCCATATACTTTACCACCACTTCAAAAGCATCACCGCCCCCGGGATGATGGCGGTAGGCCGAGATAAATGCGTTTTCGGCCCTGTCAAAATAATTGAGCAACCCCTGATGCAGGGGAAGTCCTGCCCGCAAAACCGAACACAAAACCAGGGGTGTAACCGGCACGGGCATGGTCGTAGTCCCCAAAGGGGTCTGGACGGTCCGCGTCCTGAACTCGAGTGTTTTACTAAGCTCGTAACACAGCACCTCCCCTATCCTTTCAATATTCCGCCTGAACCGAAGCGGGTCCTTCTGTATCCCGATATCGCGGATTTCCCAAATAAACTGGTTCAGGATGGAATTCCCGGCTGACAAATCGTGTATTTTCATGCGTTCTGCTGCTTTCCCGAAGCCGGGCCGTCCTGGAGGTGGTCCCGGAGCAACCGGTGGTTCATTTTAAATGCCTCTGCAGTCCCCTTAAAGTGCATCAAATTCAATCCCGATCCGCGCAAAGATCCGGTAGATCGTCTTTAGTTCCTCATCCCCCACCCGGCCGTCTGCATTCGCGGCCTCATTGAGGATGATGGCAAGGGCCTCCTTTTTTTCTCCCGACATGACCTCAAGGATCGCCAGGGCCTCCTCCAGCTCGACTTCCCGGGCCTTTTTGAAAATCTCTGCACTGAAGCCGAGCACATTGGAGAGTTGGGAAACAAAAAGGGCTTCCCCCTCGTAAATCTTGTCATCGGCCAAAATGACCTGGTCGATGGCCTTCAGAATGCCGAGCTTTTCCGCCAGATTAAATTCCACAGTTCCTAAGGTTTCAGGGGTTGATGCATGCGCGGGACCTCCTTCCGGGAAACCGGAACATCCCGCCTTCTCTCCGATCCGGGCTCAAAGGTTGTCAAAATCCACGCCGGCCCTCGTGAAGATCGTGTGGATCGTCCTGAGTTCGTCCTCCTGAACCCGGCCATCTGCATTGGCAGCCTGGTTGAGCATCATGGCGAGTACTTCCTTCTTGCTGTCGGGCATCCCTTTAAGGATTTCAATGGCTTCTTCAAGGCTCATTTGGCGGGCCTTGTCAAAAAGCGCCCGGTCAAACTTGACGACCTTCGATAGCTGGGAAAGGAAAAAAGACTCCCCTTCGTATATTCTGTCATCGGTGCGGATCACCTGATCAATGGCTTTGATCACCCCCAACTTTTCCTGATTATTAAACTCCATGACCGTTACTTTTTCGTTTATCTGTTTGAGCCGCTGCGCGTTAAATCACACACTTTTGAAAGTATGAAACTCCTCTGGAAAACCTAAGCGGATTTGCAAAGAAGTACAGACCCGGCAATAGCCCATATAAGGTGTTGTGTGTAGGCTTATCAATTCGGTTTTAGTTTGAACTTTTCCCCCGTCAAGAGGTAAAGAATCGGACCTAAAACTGGAACTAAAGAGACGACTAAAAACCACTTGCAACAGGCGTCCTTTTCGAATGAACTTTTCAAAATATCCATCATAGGAAAAACTGCCATTCCTATTGTCAATAATATAATCCCATACCACAGTAAAGGGTTTGGAGTGTCTTTTAGTAAGATATCCAAAATGTAATCATTTTTCAGTTCAGCGTTTTATAAATAATCCGTTTCACCTTCCGTTTTGTTGCCCCACACCGGGCGCACACCGAAGGGAAACTGCGCGTGCCTTCCAAATGGAATTTCTCCCGGGGGGAGGGCACACAATAGTCCCGGAACTATGCTGTAACTATATTAATCAAAATAATGGCAGGGAACAAGGACGCAGATCAGTTATCTAAGAAAAATAAGGGTTCAGAGGGGCAGCCGGAATCCCGCCTCTTTTGTAATTTGTCGTTCAGCACTTTATCCTATGACTGTAGCCCAGCCTGGCCAGGACCGCATCCGTGTCGCGGCCCCGGGGAGGATCAACCTCATCGGGGAACACACCGATTACAACCAGGGGTTTGTCCTCCCGGCCGCCATTGACCGGCAGATGGAATTTGAACTCGTGAAAAACGGGGATGCCTCCCGGTGCCGCATTGCCAGCGAGGGCCTTTCGGAAACGCTGGTGGCGGACCTGGGCGACCTCCGGCCGGCCGGGGGCTGGGGTAATTATGTGCTGGGCGTGCTGGGTGAACTCCTAAAGCGGGGCGCAAAACTGACGGGCTTTGATGCCTCCTTCCACTCCTCGATCCCTGCCGGATCGGGCCTGAGCTCTTCTGCCGCCCTGGAATGCGGCCTGGCGTTTGGGCTCAACGCCCTTTTTGACCTCGGCCTTTCACCCGCGGAGCTCATCCGCCTCGCACAGCAGGCGGAACATCATTTTGTCGGTACCCGATGCGGCATCATGGACCAGTTTGCATGCGTTATGGGACGCAGGGGGCACTTTGTCCTCCTGGACTGCCGGAACCTGGAACATCGCTATGTCCCGGCGGACCTGAGGGGCCATAAACTGCTGCTGGTCAACAGCGGGGTGCAGCACGCGCTGGCGGACGGTGCCTATAACACGCGGCGCGAAGAATGTGAGGCCGGCGTCGCCCTGCTCCGGAAATCGCATCCCCATATCCGGTCCCTCAGGGATGCCGGCATGGAGCAGTTAACCGCCCTAGGGGACAGGCTCCCAGAGGCGATATTCCGTCGGTGCCGCTTTGTCGTGCAGGAAAATTCAAGGGTCCTGCAGGCGGTTGCGGCCCTGGAGCAGGGAGACATGGAGGCGTTGGGGGCGTTGCTCTCCCAGTCGCACAGGGGGCTTCGGGACGACTACCAGGTGAGCTGCCCCGAAGTGGATTTCCTGGTGGACACAGCCGAATCCCTGCCCGGGGTCCTGGGGGCGCGGATCATGGGAGGGGGGTTTGGCGGGTGCAGCCTGAACCTGGTCCGCACGGACGCCCTGGATGCGGTTAGTGCGCACCTCTGCGCAGCCTATCGGAAGTCCTTTGGAAGGGAGGCGGAACCCCTGGAGGTTGAGGCTTCCGATGGGGTACGCCTGCTGTCCTGACGCTGCCCGAGCAGGCGGGTACTCGTTTTCAGTTCCGTATAGCGGGGGTCCGGGATATATTCCTGCTTTTCCATTTTCTCCACTTCGACGCTCAGGAACCCAAACTCGTCGACCACCTTGCCATAGAGCCTGTAAATTCCTTTCCCCCGGAAAGGATACCCGGCGGCTACCGGGGGGAAGTGGACGGTGTCAAAAACACCCCCCTGCTGGTCGATAAAGGTGGCAAAATACATCTGCTTCCCGGTATGTGTCCTGGTGTTTTTTACCGTTACCAGATAGCCGTAGATATCGATCTGCCTGTCGACAAACGCAGCGAGGTCGGTGCTTCCATGGGAATTCAGGGGGGGGCGGGCCAGGAGCTGGAAAGGGCTGCAAAGGCAAAACCCCAGCAATTCGAGCTCGGTAAAAGCATCTTCGAGGGACGTGGTGTGCAGGCGGGGCAGCTCATAACGGGCATGCTGGGGCGGAAAAAGCCGGGGGTGCTCCCGGATGGTTCCCTTTGAAAGCAGCATATGGGCCTGCCAGAGCAACCGGTGCTTTTCCACCCCCGTGCTCCGGAACGCATCGATACGGATCAGGATCCCCAGTTGCTCCATGGAGATGGGCACCCGGTCGAGGAAATCCTCCAGGCTGCTAAAGGGTCCTCCTGCCATCCGCTGCCTGATGATGCGGTCGATGGTACGGGATTCCAGGTCCTTCAAAAACGCAAGCCCGAGGTAGATATCGCCCCCTTCGATACGGGTTACCCCCACAGAGCGGTTGATACAGGGGGGATGGATCTTCCCCCCCAGCATCCGGGCCTCGTGGATGTAATGCTCGGCCCGGTAAAACCCGCCCCCGTTATTGAGCACCGCCACCATATACTCCAGGGGGTGGTAGGCCCTGAGGAACAGGCTCTGGTAGCTCTCCACCGCGTAGGAGGCCGAATGCCCCTTGGCAAAGGCATAGCCCGCAAAACTGGCCACCTGTTGCCAGATCTCGGAGATCAGGGATTCGGCATAGCCTTTTTGGCGGCAGTTGCCGATAAAGGCCGCCCTGACCCGTTCAAATTCCTCCCTTGAGCGGAACTTCCCGCTCATCCCCCGGCGAAGGACGTCCGCTTCTCCAAGGCTGAGCCCGGCAAAATAGTGGGCGACCTTGATCACATCTTCCTGGTACACCATCACCCCGTAGGTGTCCGGCATGATCCCGAGCAATACCGGATGGGCCTGCCGGATGCGTTCGGGGTTGCGGTGGCGCAGGATGTACTCCCGCATCATGCCGCTTTTCGCCACCCCGGGACGGATGATGGAACTGGCCGCCACCAGGCCCAGGTAATTGTCCACCTGCAGCTTCTGCAAGAGCATCCGCATGGCCGGGGACTCCACGTAGAAACACCCCATGCACCGGGCGGATTTAATCATCTGATTGATCTTCGGGTCCGCCTTGATGCGGGGAATGTCGTGGATGTCGATCTGCCGGAAGGCACCGGGCTGGTTCTCGCTGATAATCTCAAGGGCTTCCTCTATTTTAGCCAGCCCGCGCTGGCCGAGGATGTCGAATTTGTACAGGCCCACATCCTCGGCGATCACCATGTCAAACTGGGTGGTGGGAAAGCCTTTGGGAGGCAGGTGGGTGGCTGAAAAATAGTGGATGGGCTTCTCGCTGATAAGGATTCCCCCGGCGTGGATGCTCAGGTAATTGGGCATCCCCCTGATGAGTTCCCCGTACCGGACCACCAGGCGGGCCACCCCATCGAGGCGGGAATTCGGGTACTGCCCCTGGCACAACAGGTCGATCTCCGACTTGGGGAGCCCGAAGACCTTTCCCAGCTCCCGGATAATCCCCCGTTGCCGGAAGGTGACGTACGTGCCCAGCAGGGTTACATGCTCAAAGCGCTCAAAAATATACCGGGTGATGGCCTCCCGGTCCTTCCATGAAAAATCGATGTCAAAATCCGGGGGGCTGGTCCGGAACAGGTTGATAAAGCGTTCAAAATACAGGTCGAGTTCAATCGGGTCCACATCGGTGATTCGGAGCAGATACGCCACGATGCTGTTTGCACCACTGCCCCGGCCCACATAGAAAAACCCCCTGCGGCGGGCCTCGCTGACAATATCCCAGTTGATCAGAAAATAGGAGACAAACCCCTTTTTTGTGATCAGGTCCAGTTCCTTCTCCAGGCGGGCGTGTACCTCTGGGCCCGGGTCCTTGTACCTGTAGGGCATCCCCTCACGGCAGAGCTGCAGCAGCAGGCGGGCATCCTCCTGCGCACTCCCGGTATAGGTCTGGAGGTTCTGGGGCCTGCGCTGACCGGAGAAATCAAACCGGATCTCACAGGCGTTCATCAGGCGCTCTGTGTTCTCGAGGATAAAGGAAAACTCGGAAAATGCAGCCGCGAGGTTTTCCAGGGGGTACATGCAATCCTCCGGGGAGGCCTGTTCGGTCTCCGGGAGCTTGCTCAGCAGCACGTTGTTGTCTATCGCCCTGAGCAGCCTGTGGGCGTTGAAATCCCGCTTGTTTCGAAACGTCACCGGCTGCAGGACCACCAGCTTTTCCCGGAACTGCATCAGACGGCTGAACGGGAGGCGGCGCAAATCCCGGAGGGAAATCCCGATAAACTCATAAGGGGCAAAGGCCGTCATCTCCCCCAGCAAAACCTTTTCAAAGGGGTAGATAATACAGGCATGCGAAAACGCCGGGGCCCGCTCCGGGAGCGGGAGCTTCCCGTGCAGGTGGTGGGAGAGGAACCGGTTTAATTCCAGGTATCCCTCATTGTTGCGGGCGATGCCCACAAAACAACAGTCGATCCCGTTTCTGAAGTCGATCCCCAGCAGCGGGTGTATCGCAAATTCCGGCGCCCGGCGCACAAAATTCAGGCCGGCAGAGGTGTTGTTGATGTCCGTGAGTGCCAGGCGGGTAATGCCGTTTTCCCGCGCCATGGTCAGCAGGGCCTCCTCGGAATACGTCCCGTAGCGAAGGCTGTAGTAAGTATGACAGTTCAGGTACATGGTGGTTGTGTTTTCAATGCTTTGCGCGGGGTCGGCATCGCTTTTTGTTTTAATTGTCCGGGGCTACAGGGTTCAGCCTGTGGTGCCCCGGCCTGCAG
The DNA here is from genome assembly GCA_964624565.1 of uncultured Robiginitalea sp. Classification (GTDB taxonomy): domain Bacteria; phylum Bacteroidota; class Bacteroidia; order Flavobacteriales; family Flavobacteriaceae; genus Robiginitalea. The sequence continues at coordinate 4,259 of CAZUZE010000017.1, read as the reverse complement.
TGGCGGTTGGAGGCAAACGCCTGCTTCAGCCCTGGCCGCCAGCCGCCCCACCTCCTACTGCTTCCGGTGGGCAAGTACCACAGGCGGCTGCCCGTTAAACGGGTTATGCATGCGGCCAATGGTGCGCGCCCCCAGCCCGGAGGCCCGGATTACGCTCTTGTCCCCGTAGCGCTCGCGCATCCGGTCCATGGCTGCATAGAGGTTGAGGATTTCCTCCTGGTCGTCAAAAAGGTCGATCTGGTAATTGCCCGGGACCAGGTGGCTGAACCGGACCCCGACGAGCCGGACCAGCAAACGCCTGCCGTAGAGCTTTTCAAAGAGCCCCTGTACCAAAGGGATCAGCTTGTGGTCTGCGCTTGTGTAGGGGATGCGCACCTGTTTGGAATAGGTGTTGAAATCCGAATAGCGGATCCTCACGGAAATACAGCCGGTGAGCTTCCCCCCCCGCCTGAGCTGAAAGGCCAGGTTTTCGGTCATGGCCGTAAGGATCCCCCGAAGGCGGTGCACATCGATGGTGTCCCGGTCAAAAGTGCGCTCGGTGGAAATGGATTTCCGTTCACAAAAGGGCACTACCGGCCGGTTGTCGATCCCGTTGGCGCGCTCCCAGATGACTGTGCCGTTGGCCCCCAGGACCCGCTGCATCACCTCCAGGGGCATCTGCTGTACCGTGCTGACCTGCCTGAGGCCCAGGTTTCGCAGGGTCTGATACGTCTTATCCCCCACCATCGGGATCTTTTTGATCGAAAGGGGCGCTAAAAAGGGTTTTTCGTAGCCCGAATCGACCAGGAGCTGGTTATTCGGTTTTGCCTCCCCCGTAGCGACTTTGGAAACCACCTTGTTGACCGAAAGGCCAAAAGAGATCGGCAGTCCGGTCTCGCGCATAATCCGCTGCCGGAGTTCCGTGGCATAGCGGTAGCAGCCAAAAAACCGGTCCATGCCCGAAAGGTCTGCGTAAAACTCGTCGATGCTCGCCTTTTCAAACAAAGGGGTGTGCTCCCGTATGATAGAGGTCACCTCATCCGAATGCGCACTGTAGGTGCCCGCATTTCCGCGAATCACGACAGCCTCCGGGCAAAGTTCCCTGGCCATGCGCATGGGCATGCCCGAATGGATCCCGTATCCGCGGGTTTCATAACTGCAGGCTGCGACCACCCCCCGGTCACTCAGGCCGCCTACCAGTATAGGGCGGTGTTTCAGGCGGCTGTCCAGTTTTCGCTCCACAGAGACGAAAAAAGTGTCTAGGTCCAGGTGAAGTATCGTTTTTTGCATCTCGGGTTTTAGAAAACAAGGGATGCTAATTTATGGATTATTTCCTTTTTTATGGATTTTTTCCTAATTGTATTGTGTTAAAATTTCAGGTCGGGCCTGCAGGGACCACAGACCCGTGTTTTGAGGCGCCGACGGAAGTTTGGAAATCGCGGCTATCGGCTTTAAAATGGGGAGTTGCCCCATAAGGAACGGGGCCTGCAGAGAAGATGCGGGGAAAGCGCGTAATTTGACGGGTGGGTGGTGGTGGCGTTTTTAGCTCGAAGCCCACAGCTACATCCCTGTCGCAGGGGAACCCTCAATACGGCCGTACCCCCCCCTATACAACTGCGCACTACACAAACGCAAAGCCCGTTGCCATCCTGAAAAAGAACGCATACAGCACGATGAGGATAAGCGCAAAGCTAAACCAGGCAAGCAGCTTTAAAGAATGTTTGACAAGGAAGTTTCCCAAATCGCGGAAAGCTTCTTTATAAATCTCCCTGAATATGGCAATTGTTTTCATAACACCTGCTTTTGCATAGGGAAGTGCAGAAGGTGTGCCAGGGCCGGGAATCGGTTCCCTTTTTGGATTAAATCCTGAAATACCCGTTAAAAAACAGGCTTTTGGGGTAAATCTACCCCTGGTTCCGGCGGGGCACTCAGGACCTGACGAAGGCGCAGAACGTAAAATCCTGAACGCTCCCCGAAGGGGTGGTATGGCCGACGTTCAGGCACTGAACCGGTTTAAACAGGGGGGCCATTTCACGCTGGAGCCCGGGGATGGAGTAGCGCCGGACTTCCAGACCGCTGCATTTTAATGGCCCCTGGTCCGAAAAGGTCCCCAGGATGAGCCCCCCGCCTTCCCGGATCCCGGCATCCGCACACCTCATATACGCCGCCCGCTGGGCTGCTTCGGTGAGGAAATGGAAAACGGCCCGGTCGTGCCACAGGGCGTAGGGGCGTTCCGGGACAAAAGAAGTGATATCCGCCTCAATCCAATGAATGCGGGAAGCCTTGTCCCCCAGGCGTTCTTTGGCCCGGTTCAGGGCAGCCCCTGATATATCGAGTACCGTAATGTCTTCATACCCCAGCTCCAGCAAATGGTCTGCCAGGAGGCTGTCACCGCCCCCCACGTCGATGATGGGGGCGTCTTTTGGAATATGCAACTGAGCTATAAGCGTGAGAGAAGTCTCCGGAACCGGCTGGTGCCAGCTCACGGTCTCAAGGGGTTTGGTGTGGTAGATCCGCTCCCAGTGTCCCTTCCGGGCCTCCGCATTCATCGATCCGACAGGTGGGAGCCCTATGGCTGTTCAACTGCTGCCTGCCCTGCGGGAGGTTGCACCACGACGTAGTCATACTGGATTTTCCAGCCCTCCGGGTATTTCTTCCATAAAACCAGGTAATCGCCGACCAGTTTCATGGATGGAAGCGGGCTTTCTTCATTCGCCTCAAAGGTCTGTACGCCCCGGCCCCGCTCCACGGCATGATCCCCCAAAAATTGAAAATCCAGCACCTCGAGCTCCAGGTTCCAGTCCCCGAGTTCCGCAGCATCCTTCTGCGCCTGAATCCACGCCTCACGGCCTTTGACAGGGGGTTGGCCGGAGATCATCTGGACCGCATCGGGTGCAAAATATTTTCCCGCCTCTTCAAACTTGCCTTCCCGGTTGAGGAGGTTGACCATCTTGTTGGCTTCTTCGATGGCCGCCAGGGCTTCCTTATATTCCCGTTCCGTTTGAACGGCCTGGACCTCAGCTTCAAACTCAGCGTCCTTTTCCCCTTTGCACCCTGCAAATAACAGGGCTACAAGGGCCATACGTATTAAATTCTTCATATCAGTAGTGTTAGGTCGTCCCCGCACTGCTGCAAGGGCCTCGCAGTTGTACTCCCGAATTTAGGGAAATCCGCCGTGCAACCCAAGATATTTGGAAAAAAGCCCTTGTCGGGGCCCTCAAACCCCGGCCCAAACACAAAAATCCCGGTCCCCTGTCAGGGGGCCGGGATTCGCAATCAATTGAGGATCAATTCAGAAAGCGCTAAAGGGAAGTTCCTTTCCAGGGCGGGGGACCTGCCTTAATAACCGCCTGTGGCTATTGGAAAGGGAACCCGGTGTAAACCCGGTAGACAAATGCATAAAGCACGATCAAAAACATGATAAAGCTGAATATGGCAAAGGCCTTGAAATAGCGCTTTACGATATAGTTGCTGATATTTCGGAATGCATTGATGTAAATTTCTTTGATAAGGGTAATTGTACTCATGGATCTTTGACTTGGTTTCGGGACAAAGCTAGGGCGGCCCCTGAGTCCAAGCCCCGAAAGTCGATGAATGACCTACATTGCAGACCAGCGGCCCGGTACGGTGCATTTTATCGATCAGGCCCTGTTTTTAAGCGACTTGTAGGAATAACCTTCCCCTCGGCAAACGGGAATATTCCCCGGCTAAAGACCCCTGACAGTCCTTTGGCAAATCACAGGGAGATCACAATGAGGCCATCATAGTGAATTTTGAAGTACCTTTAAGGTATGCTTTCTAAACGGTTTAAATCAATCTGGGCCGTTGCAGCCCTGATTCCCTTGCTGATGGCCTCCTGCCAGCCTTCGAAATCCGGTGAACAGGACATCCATACCTACCTGGTAAACAGCAGCCGGGTTCCCTGTACCGGGGTGGCCCCCATGCAGTGCCTTCAGGTGCGAAAAGGGGAGGATCCCGACTGGCAACTGTTTTATTCCGATATCGAGGGGTTTGAATATGAACCCGGCTACCTGTACCGCCTCAGGGTTCGGGAGGAAAAACGCGATCCTGAATCTGTCCCGGCCGATGCGAGTTCCATCCGCTTCGTCCTGGTGGAGGTGGTGGAGAAAAAACCGGATCCGGATCGATAAAGCCAGGCAGAGATAACTCCAGCCCGTCCCCCGTGTATTTTCAAATAACCTGGGGTCCTTCTTATTAATCTGCCCCCCTTTCCGTGCATGACATCAGGAAGGCCCGGGATGTTGCAACAGGAAAGCGGG
>CAZUZE010000016.1:0-19268 GCA_964624565.1 uncultured Robiginitalea sp. | reverse complement strand
GAAGCCACAATTCCGAACTCGGTAAGGAGCTTGCTGTCCGTAATGATAAAGGTGGCAAAACCTGCCGCCGTGGTGACATTGGTCATCAGGGTGGCATTCCCGATTTTGGTGATGACGCGTTGAAGGGACTTCGCCTGGTTCCCGTGCTTGTTTACTTCCTGCTGGTATTTGTTGATCAGGAAAATGCAGTTCGGGATACCGATGACAATGATCACCGGGGGGATCAGGGCCGTAAGCACGGTAATTTCATAGCGCAGCAATCCGAGGGTCCCGAAGGCCCACATCACGCCGATCACCACCACGCAAATCGAGATGAAGGTGGCCCGGAAGGAACGGAAAAAGAAAAAGAAGATCAGGGAGGTGACCCCCAGGGCGGCCAGGATAAATTTTCCGATTTCATCGATGATGTTCTGCGCGTTCATCGTCCGGATATAGGGCATGCCGGAGATGCGCACATCCAGGCCGCTTTCGGCCTCGAAATTCGAGATCAGGGTGCGCAGGTCCTGCAGGACAAAGTCTTTCCTCACCGAGGTGTTGATCAGGTCCTTATCCAGGTAGACCACCGTTCTCAGCGTACCGGTCTCTTTATTAAAGAGCAGCTTTTCGTAAAAAGGGAGGTCCTCAAACAAGAGGGTCGTCAGGCTGTCCAGTTCGCCCCTCGTGCGGACGCTGTCGGCCCCGATCCAGGGTCTGAGCACAAACTCATCTTCCTCTTTGTCCCTGACCAGCAGTTGCAGGTTTTCTGTCGAAAGGACGAAATCCACTTCCGGGAACGCCTCCAGTTGCCGGCTGAGGATGTTCCACTTGTTGAAGGTAACGGGATTTTTCATTGAGGTATCCCGTACGGCGAGCACAATGGTATTGCCCTCTTCCCCGAACCGGGAAAGGAATTCCTGGTACTGAATGTTTTCGGGGTGTTCGTCCGGCAACAGGTTGGCCTCCGAGGAGGAGAACCGCATATATTGCCATTGGGTCGAGAGGGCGATGGTGGCTGCGATGATCAGCAGCAGGATCAGGATCCGGTTTCTGAGGATAATCCTGGCTACCTTATCCCAAAATCCCTGTGTGAGTTTCGCTACCATGTCTTAATTTCGGGGGCAAAGGTAGAAAATCATCTCCACTGTGCCCAATTCCCGATGCCCTCCCGGGATTCCTCAGCCACAATGTAATCGTGCATTCCCATCGGGCTGGAGCGGAAAGAGCCGGCACCGTTTTCCAAGGCAGTCCTCATAAGGCCCCTTTTCCTGCCTTCAGGGCACTGGTCCCGTCGGTATTTGCCAGGCAGGCCGGCGTGGCAGGGCAGGAGGGTTCAGGGCCGGAACCGGGCTGCAGGCCATGGCCTATACCTTCATGATCTCGGCCTCCTTGACCTCCAGGATGCGTTCCACCTTTTTGGAAAACTCATCGGTAAGCTCCTGGATATCGATTTCCGCGTTTTTTTCGAGGTCCTCGGATACCCCAAGGGCCTTCACTTCCTTATTGCCTTCCTGCCTTGCGCTCCGGATGCTTATCTTGGCCTCTTCTGCCTCGGCTTTGGCCTGTTTTACGAGTTGCCTGCGGCGCTCTTCCGTAAGCGGGGGTACATTGATGATGACCATCTCCCCGTTGTTCATTGGGTTGAACCCTAGGTTGGCATTGAGGATTGCCGTTTCAATCTGGGGGATCATGTTTTTTTCCCAGGGTTGTACGGAAATGGTGCGCCCGTCGGGGGTATTGATGTTGGACATCTGGGAAAGCGGGGTCATGTTCCCGTAATACTCCACCATTACTGAAGAAAGCATGGACGGGCTGGCCTTGCCGGCGCGGATTTTTACCAGTTCTTTTTCGAGGTGAGCGATGGCATTCGCCATATTTTCCCTGGTGGACTCCAGGATAAAGGTAACGTCTTCGTTCATTGTTTTGTGCTTATGCGTAATTAACTTAATGCCATTATAGGTTTACCACGGTTCCGATATTTTCACCTGAAACGATCCGCAGCAGGTTCCCCTCCTTATTCATGTCAAAAACCACTATGGGAAGTTCATTTTCCTGACTCAGGGTGAAGGCCGTGGTGTCCATCACTTTAAGGCCTTTGCGAAGGACGTCCTCGAAGCTGATTGTGTCAAATTTCGTCGCGGATTTATCCTTTTCCGGGTCGCTGGTGTAAATCCCGTCCACCCGGGTCCCTTTCAGGATTACATCTGCCTCGATCTCAATGGCCCTGAGCACAGCTGCGGAATCTGTTGTGAAGTAGGGGTTCCCGGTACCCCCTCCGAAAATGACCACCCTGCCTTTTTCCAAATGGCGCATCGCCCGGCGGCGGATAAAGGGTTCCGCCACCTCGTTGATCTTTATGGCTGACTGCAGACGGGTATCCACTCCCTTGTTCTCCAGGGCGGATTGCAGCGCCAGGCCATTGATAATGGTCGCCAGCATGCCCATATGGTCTCCCTGTACCCGGTCCATGCCTGCGCTCACCCCGGATACCCCGCGGAAAATATTTCCGCCCCCGATCACGATGGCCACTTCCACCCCGGCTTCGAGAACCGATTTGATTTCACCTGCGTACGCATCGAGTCGGCCCGGGTCAATACCGTATTGCTGGTTGCCCATGAGGGCTTCCCCGCTGAGCTTTAAGAGTATCCGCTTGTATTGCATGAAAATGGGCTTGTTTGCTGACAAAAATAATCAAAATAAATTTCCGCCTCCTCGGATTGCTGGCCCTGATTTTGGACTAATTTACGGATGGGATGGCAGGTTTCCTCCAGATTCAATAACTTCCCTGAGAATAATCTTAATCGCACAGTCAATGAAACGAATTTCCCTCCTTCTTCTGGCATGCGGGTTCCTTTGGGGCTGCGGTGCAACCCGAACCCTTCCCACGGCCTCCGCAACCCCCATGGCAACTTCCATGGACCTTGCAGGGGTGACTGACGACCGCGTACAGGTACACATAGACCCCGGGGCCTTTACTACGACCCAGACCCGGTTTTTTATACCCAAAACGGTACCCGGGACCTATAAGAACAACGATTATGGACAATTTGTGGAAGGGTTCGTGGCCTATGACTACAAAGGAAACCCCATGGATGTAAGCCGTGAAGGGCGAAACACCTGGATAATCCCGGATGCCAGGAACCTGGACCGCATCACCTATTATGTGAACGACACCTATGATACGGAGGGGAAGGACGGCAACGATGTCTTTTCACCAGCCGGCACCAACATTCTTGCAGGCGAACACTTCATGCTTAACCTCCACGGTTTTGTAGGGTATTTTGAAGGCCTTCAGGAGGTGCCGTACGAGATTACCCTGAATCTCCCGGGAGGCCTGAAGCCCTATACCTCCCTGTCTTTGTTAAAGGCAGATGGGAATGAATATACCTTCAGTGCTGGCCGGTATTTTGAGGTAACCGATAACCCTATACAGGTAACCGATCAGGAAGCAGCCACCATCGACCTGGAGGAAATACAGGTAAACCTGAGTGTATATTCACCCGGCGGGCAGTATAAGGCGTCCGACTTCAAACCCTCCATGGAGAAAATGATGAAGGCGCAGAAGGCCTTCCTGGGGGATATCGATGGGACTTCTGAATACAACATCCTTCTCTATTTATCAGGTATGGAGGATGACGCCGGGGGATTTGGGGCCCTGGAGCACCATAGCTCTACAGTAGTGGTCTTCCCTGAAGATTTTCCCAAAACAATGCTCGAGCAGGAGATGATCAATGTGGTCTCCCATGAATTCTTCCATATTGTAACCCCCCTTAACGTACATTCAGAGGAAATACAGTTTTTCGATTACAATTATCCAAAGATGTCCCGGCATCTGTGGATGTATGAGGGAACCACGGAGTATTTTGCGAACCTCTTCCAGATTAAGGAGGGGTTGATTGACGAAGCGGAATTTTACCAGCGGATGACCGATAAGATCATGTATTCGCGGACCTATGACGATTCCATGCCCTTCACGTTGATGAGCCGCAATGTTCTGGAAGATCCGTATGCAGGCCAATACGCCAATGTCTACCAGAAGGGGGCCCTTATCAACATGGCACTGGATATCCGGCTGCGGGAACTAAGCGGAGGCGAAATGGGAGTGCTGGACCTGATGAAGAAGCTAATCCGGAAATACGACAAGGATACGCCCTTTAAGGATGAAGCCCTGTTTGATATCATCACGGAGCATACCTATCCCGAGATCCGGGATTTCTTCGAAACATATGTCAGTGGGACCACCCCGATCGATTACAACCACTTTCTTGAGAAAGTGGGCCTGAACCTTCAGGGGACAAAAGTGGACTGCTACTTCTTTTTCCAGGACAGGGTGCCCTTTATCAATACAACACCGGACCAGAAACGCATCTTTATCCGGGACGATATTCCTTTGAACAGTTCCATGCAGGAAATGGGGCTTCAGCCCGGTGATATCCTCAAAAAGGTCAATGGGGAGGATTTAGATATTGAGTCTGCCCGGAACATTCTCGGGGAAAGTATTTCCTGGACACCGGATACCCCGCTTGAATTGGTAATCGAACGGGATGGGCAAGAGATGACCCTTAAAGGGAGGGCTGGGACCCCGAAGGTGGAAACGTTCAGCATAACCCCCCTGGAAAACCCAACGGCCGGGCAACTCCGGCTGAGGGAAACCTGGCTGAAAGGGTAACAATTCCAAATAAAAAAACGCCCCGAAGGGGCGTTTTAATGATCAGAGCCAGGGAAGCTATCCGAGGGCTACCCGGGCAAAACTGGTGACCTTCAGGTTGGGAGCTGCCGATTTCACGTACTCGGCAACACTCATCTTGCTGTCTTTTATAAAATCCTGGTTTACAAGGGTATTGTCCTTGAAAAACCGCTGCAGTTTCCCCTGTGCGATCTTATCCAGCATCGCTTCCGGTTTTCCTTCCTGCCGAAGCAGGTCCTTGGCGATCTCGATTTCCTTATCGATAATCTCCTGGTCCACTTCTTCCTCGTTCAGGGCCACCGGGTTCATGGCCGCCGCCTGCATGGCGACATCCTTGGCGACGGCTGCCGCATTGGCAACCGCTTCGGACAAGCCGACAAGGGTGGCTATTTTGTTGCCTGCGTGGATGTAAGACCCCACAAAAGGAGCGCTCAGGCGGTTAAAACCACCGATCTCAATTTTCTCCCCGATCACCCCGGTTTGCTCAACGAGTTTTTCCTGTACGCTCAGGCCGTTGAAATCAGCGGCCAGGAACGCGTCTTTGGAATCGTAGTTCAGCGCCAGGTCAGCGAGTTCATTCGCCAGATTCACAAAACTTTCGTTCTTGGCGACAAAATCCGTTTCGCAGTTAAGGGAAATGATGACTCCTTCGTTGTTGGCCTCATTTACCTTGGCAATGGCTGCGCCTTCAGAAGATTCCCGGTCGGCGCGCTTCGCCGCAACCTTTTGACCTTTTTTCCGGAGGATTTCGATGGCCTTTTCAAAATCGCCCTCTGCCTCGACCAGGGCGTTTTTGCAGTCCATCATCCCGGCTCCGGTTGTTTTCCTCAAATTATTTACCTCAGATGCGGTAATCTTTACCATTTTCTCAGTGTTTGTGGAACCGTCAGATTCCGTTTGATCATTTACTTACTAGATACAGCGGGAGGTCCTTATTCAACCCCTCCCTTGACACTATCCTGCCACTCCTTCAGCTCCTCCCATTTGCCCTCAGCGGCCAACTTGGCCTGTTTCGGCCAGGTACCGGGGTCCAGGTGGGCCAGGCGGGAACTCGCCTCGGTCAGGATTTCCCTGATGTGCTCAGGATCGATCCCGGAAAGGGCTTCGTAGGTGCCCAGACCTGCGTTGACAAGGGCCTCGGCGGTTTTGGGCCCGATGCCTTCGATCAGTGTGAGGTCAACGGGTTCAGCAGCGGCCTTTTCCTTTTTTGCAGGTTCTTCAGCTACCGCGCCTTCTGCTGCTTTGTCAACAGCGGCCTTTTTTGCAGGAGCCTTCCGTACTTCTGCGGCATCTGCCTCATCATTCCCTTCGTTTTCAGCGCCTTTATCCGACTTGCGTTCCGCCAAACCTTCCGCGATGGCCTGTGTAACGTAGGTCATGATGATGTCGATTGACTTCGAGGCATCGTCATTGGATGGAATGACATAGTCGATCGGTTTCGGGTCTGAATTGGTATCCACCATCGCAAAAATAGGGATGTTCAGCTTTTCGGCTTCTTTGACCGCAATGTGTTCCCTCATGGTGTCCACTACAAAAATAGCTCCGGGAAGACGGGTCATGTCAGAGATGGATCCGAGGTTTTTCTCGAGTTTCGCCCTGAGGCGCTCCACCTGCAGCCGCTCTTTTTTGGAGAGCGTATCGAACGTACCGTCCTTTTTCATACGGTCGATAGAGGTCATTTTTTTGACCGCCTTGCGGATCGTGACAAAGTTGGTCAGCATTCCCCCGGGCCAGCGCTCGGTGATGTAGGGCATATTGACCGCAGCGACTTTTTCCGAGACGATGTCCTTTGCCTGCTTTTTAGTCGCTACAAAAAGGATTTTCCTCCCGGAAGCGGCAATTTTTTTCAGCGCTTCCGAAGCCTCTTCCAGTTTGGCGACGGTTTTGTAGAGATTGATAACGTGGATCCCATTGCGCTCCATGTAGATGTAAGGCGCCATGTTCGGGTTCCATTTGCGGGTGAGGTGGCCAAAATGCACCCCAGCTTCTAAAAGATCTTTTACTTCAGCTTTAGTAGCCATGCTTCATTATTTAGTTTACGTTCTTCGTAAGCGCAACGACAAAGTGGTATTCCGGGGCGCTGAGCGCTCAGGGCATGCCTCTGTCGTTTAGATGCTAAACTAAATCGGCTCCGGATGCTTTCTCGCAGGAAGCATGTTATCCGGGCTGTACTAGTTTCTCCGTAGAGAACTTATCAAGGAACAGGGTTAATGGATTCCTGCAGGGCAGGGTTATAAAACAATTCCTTCCGGGCTTGCCCGGAAGGAGGGAAATACTATCGTTTGGAGAACTGGAACTTCTTACGGGCTTTCTTCTGGCCGAATTTCTTGCGTTCCACCATCCTCGGGTCACGGGTGAGGAGGCCTTCCGGTTTCAGGGCAGTCCTGTTTTCCTCGTCGAGCTCACACAGGGCCCTGGAAATCGCCAGGCGCACTGCTTCGGCCTGTCCTGTGATTCCACCTCCGTAGACATTTATGTTTACGTCAAAAGCCTTTTCATTGTCTGTAAGGGCAAAAGGCTGCTGTACTTTATACTGAAGGGTTGCTGTAGGAAAATAATCCGCAAGATCCCTTTTGTTCACAGTGATCTTGCCTTTTCCAGTCGAAAGATATACCCGGGCAACCGCTGTCTTCCGCCTTCCGATTTTGTGAATTACCTCCATTATTTAAGGTCGTTTAAGTTGATTTGCTTTGGTTTCTGTGCTTCCTGGCCGTGCTCCCCCCCGGCATATACGTAGAGGTTCCTGAAAAGGTCGGCCCCCAGGCGATTCTTTGGCAGCATGCCCTTTACGGCCTTCTCAACGATGGCAGTAGGATTCTTCTCCATCATTTCTTTTGCACTGCGGGAGCGCTGGCCTCCGGGGTACCCTGTGTAATGGATGTATTTTTTGTCTTCCCATTTATTGCCGGAAAGTGTTATTTTCTCAGCATTGATGACCACCACGTTGTCACCGCAGTCTGCGTGAGGCGTAAAATTGGGTTTGTTCTTGCCCCTCAGCATTACTGCCACTTTTGAAGCAAGACGCCCAAGGGTCTGGCCTTCGGCATCGACCAGCACCCACTGCTTGTCTGCAGTCTTCTTGTTGGCCGAAATGGTTTTGTAGCTCAGTGTATCCACTACTTATATATTAAATTAAACACTTCAAGTCCGAATAACGGGCTGCAAATGTACAATTATTAAGTAGAATTACAAATGGGTAAGGGGCATAATTTTTTCATTTTCTCATTCATTTTCAGGCGGGTTCACATTCCACAGCGGAACCGGGCAATGCGGAGGGGACGGAATCAAAGCTGGCAGCCCCGGGAAGTCCGGATTTTCCCTATGTAGAATTCCGATCCAATCTGGCTACAGGTTGGGGGTACCTCCCCCGTTCTGAGCGCTTCCTGCCGCATTGTTTTTTAACGGGCGGTGCATACGAAACGCCCCAAAAAAGCCGTTACATACCCTGAACCTGATCCCTTGCGACTATGAAATTGAAATTACTCTTTTCCGGTGTTGTGTTTGCCCTGCTGCTCTCCTGCTCATCGGATGACGATTCGGCAGATACGGGGTCCGACTCCATCGTGGGGACCTGGGATGCCGTCACCCTGCAGCTGGATTCCGGCTCGCAGCAGGAACAGAGCCTGGCGGACTTCTTCAACCTGCTCGCCGCCCAGGAGTGTTATCTGATCTCCATGATCCTCGAAGCAGACAGCGATGCAACCCTTGTGACCTCCATCGACTACCTTGATTTGTCCGGCCTTTTCACCGGGAACCTCAGCATTGAGTGCCCGACGGAGAGCGATTCCACCCCTGCGACCTACGTCTTTGAGAATGGGCAGCTGCGAATCACGGATCCCTCCGGGATGACGACATCCGTGCCCGCCACCCTCTCCGGGAACCGGCTGACCCTGCTTCTGGAAGGAGATGAATTCGACGATCTCGAAGCTTCCGGGTCCCTTATTTTCGAAAGGCGCTGACCAGGCGGCCCGGTTGAGAAACCTCAATGCGCTTCCAGCCAGTTATCGCCCACCCCGATATCGACAATCAGGGGTACTGAGAGCTTATAGGCCTGCTCCATTTCGGTCCGGATCATCCCGCTCACTTCCTCCAATTCGGGCTTGTAAACATCAAATACCAGTTCATCGTGCACCTGCAGGAGCATTTTGGTCTTAAAGGCACCCTGCTGAAGTCTTTGATAGATCCGGATCATCGCAATTTTTATGATGTCGGCCGCACTGCCCTGTATGGGCGCATTGATGGCGTTTCGCTCTGCGGCACCCCGCACCACGGCATTGCCGCTGTTGATGTCCTTGAGATACCTGCGCCTGCCCAGTACGGTTTGCACGTAGCCGTGCTCCCTGGCAAAATCGATCTGTTCGCTGATATAGGTCCTGAGCTTGGGATAGGTCCGGTAATAGGTGTCGATCAGGTCTTTGGCCTCGCTCCGGCTTAAGTCGGTCTGGTTGCTCAACCCAAAGGCCGAAACCCCGTAGATGATCCCGAAATTGACGGTTTTGGCATTGGAGCGCTGTTCCCGGGTCACTTCCTCCAGGGGGACCTGGAATACCTGGGCCGCGGTGGCGGCATGGATGTCTTCCCCCCGTTTAAAGGATTCGATCATGGTGGTTTCCTCGCTGAGGGAAGCGATGATCCTGAGTTCAATCTGGGAGTAGTCGGCTGCCACTAGTTTGTAGTCCGAATTTCGCGGGATAAATGCCTTTCGGACCTCCCTGCCCCGCTCGGTCCGGATCGGGATGTTCTGCAGGTTCGGGTTGTTGCTGCTCAACCGGCCCGTGGCCGCCACGGTTTGCATGTAGTCCGTATGGACCCGTCCGGTGGAAGGGGCAACCTGTCCGGGGAGGGCATCCACATAGGTGCTTTTCAACTTGGCAAGGCCGCGGTATTCCAGCACGTCCCGTATAATGGAATGGTCCTTTGCCAGGACCGCGAGGACATCTTCTGCGGTGGAATACTGTCCCGTCTTGGTTTTTTTGGGTTTGTCGACCAGTTTCAGCTTGTCGAAGAGGATGTCCCCCAACTGCTTGGGGGATGCGATGTTAAAGGTTTCCCCTGCGGCCTCGTAAATCGAAGCTTCAAGGGCTGCGATATCCCGGTCGAGTTCTTTGGAAAGGCCCTCCAGGAAGCCGGTGTCCAGGTTGATGCCCTCCAGTTCCATGGCGGCCAGGACGCGCAGAAGCGGTATCTCAATATCGGTAAACAGGGATTCGCAATCCGCGGCCTTTAGCTCCGGCCCCAAGGCCTCGGCCAGCTGAAGGGTGATATCCGCATCTTCCACGGCGTACTCCGTTACCTGTTCCACCGGCACATCCCGCATGCTAAGCTGGTTCTTCCCTTTTTTACCGATCAGGTCGGTGATGGGTACAGGCCGGTAATCCAGGTAGGTTTCGGCCAGGACGTCCATGTTGTGCCGCATATCCGGATTGATCAGGTAGTGGGCGAGCATGGTATCGAACAAGGCCCCCTCTACCGCAACCCCGTATTTGTGGAGCACCTTGAGGTCGTATTTCAGGTTTTGGCCGACCTTTTCGATGTTGGTGCTTTCGAAAAACGGGCGCAGGGTTTCAATCAGTTCGGAAGCCGGCCCGGTATCTTCTGGAAAAGGCAGGTAGAAGCCTTTGTGGGCTTCCCAGCTGAACGCAATTCCGACCAGCTGGGCCTCCAGGGGGTCCAGGGAAGTGGTTTCCGTATCAAAACAGACGCGCGATTGTTCCATGAGTTTCTGCATGAACAACCGGAGGCCCATCCCGCCCTGTACGGGCTGGTAGAGGTGGGGGACCTCGGCGATCGTCTTTCTCCCCGTATAGGCTTCCATCGCCGGGGTATCCGATTCTGAACCAAAGAGGGAGAACTGCCCGCTTCCAGCCTCACGGGCCTGTTGCCGGCCCGTTTCCGTGTTGGTCACCGGAGCCGGGGTCGTTGATTCACCTCCTGAGAACAGGTTCAGGAACTGTTCCTTCAGCCTCCGGAATTCCAGTTCTTCGAAGAGCTCCTGAACCTTCTGGCTGTCGGGAAGGCTCAGCTCGTAGTCCGTCTCGTCGAACTGAACCTCGCAATCCACGCAAATGGTGGCGAGCTTCTTTGACAACCGCCCGAGCTCGGCATTTTCCTCTATTTTTTCCCGCATTTTGCCCGTGAGCTTGTCCGTGTTCTCCAACAGGCCTTCCAGGGTGCCGAATTCCTCGAGGAACTTCCTGGCGGTTTTGTCCCCCACGCCGGGCAGCCCCGGGATGTTGTCGCTGCTGTCACCCATCATGCCCAGGTAATCGATCACCTGCTCCGGCCGTTCCACCCCAAAGCGCTTCTGTACTTCGGGGATCCCCCAAATCTCTATGCCGTTGCCCATCCTGGAGGGCCGGTACATAAAAATATTTTCGGAAACGAGCTGCCCGAAATCCTTGTCTGGGGTCACCATATAGACCTGGTACCCTTCTTTTTCTGCCTGTTTGGCCAGTGTCCCGATAATGTCATCCGCCTCCAGGCCCGACACCTCGATGCAGGGGATGTGCATTGCCTTTAGGATCTTCTGTATCCAGGGCACGGCCACGCGTATGGCATCCGGGGTTTCGAGCCGGTTTGCCTTGTAATCTGCGAAGAGCTCGGTTCGCTCTGTGCTCCCGTCCTTGTCAAAGCACACTGCCAGGTGATCGGGTTTCTCCCGCCGGATGACGTCAAAGAGGGAATTCATGAACCCCATGATCGCCGAGGTATCCATTCCTTTGGAATTGATTCTCGGGTTCTTGATCAGGGCGTAGTATCCCCTGAAGATCAGGGCATACGCATCCAGAAGGAAAAGTCGCTTTTTTTCAGGCATATCTCGGTTATTTCGAAGGTTCCAAAGCTACTAAGATTCTCAGGATTTCAGGTAGGCGGTTACGGGGGTGTTCCGGTGTCCGGCAGGATCGTACTGCCGGTAGCTGAAACCGGGATGAATGCAATAGCCA
This sequence comes from uncultured Robiginitalea sp., assembly GCA_964624565.1. GTDB lineage: Bacteria > Bacteroidota > Bacteroidia > Flavobacteriales > Flavobacteriaceae > Robiginitalea. The sequence continues at coordinate 7,661 of CAZUZE010000016.1, read as the reverse complement.
CCGGTTTCTCCTTTGGTGTTTATGGCGATAAACCCAATCTGAAAATCCGTTTTCCCGGAATTTTTCGCGACAATCCGATGAACGCCTTCCCGGCAGGCTTCTTCCGGGGATTTGCCCTGCCGCATCAGCTCCACGATCAGGAAGCTCCCCACGGTGCGAACGACTTCCTCCCCCACGCCCGTCGCTGTGGCGGCCCCCACTTCATGGTCCACATACAGGCCGGCGCCGATGACAGGGGAATCCCCCACGCGCCCCCTGAGTTTGTAGGCCATACCGCTCGTGGTACACGCCCCGGCCAGGTTGCCCCCGGAATCCAGGGCCAGCATCCCTATGGTGTCGTGGTTCTCTATATTGATGACAGGGGCGTATTCAGCTGTTTTTTTCCACTCCAGCCACTCCTGACGGGAGCGCTCCGTCAGCAGGTCTGCATGTGCAAAGCCTTCTTCCCGCGCAAATTGGGCGGCCCCTTCGCCCACGAGGATGACGTGGGGCGTTTTCTCCATGACCCTTCGGGCCACTGAGACGGCGTGTACGTACCCCTCGAGCCCCATCACGGCCCCGCAATGCCCCGCGGAATCCATGATGCAGGCATCCAGGGTGACGAAGCCATCCCGGTCCGGGCGCCCTCCCAGACCCACGGTCTGGTTTTCAGGGTCGGCTTCTTCCACCCGCACCCCCTGCTCCACGGCATCGAGGGCCGAACCACCCCCCCGGAGGACCTCCCAGGCCCTGGCCGAGGCATTGCCAAAATCCCAGGTACAGATGACCACGGGCCGCCGGGCCCCGGTATCTCCCGGCACCCGGGCCCCGGTATCTTTGCAGGAAACAAGGGACCCAGACCCCAGGAGGGCGGCCGAGCCCAGGGCGGAATTCTTCACAAATTTTCTTCGGTGCATGGAAGGAAGGAATTACATTTAGGTTCCTAAAGATAAAGAATGAAGGTAGAAGTATGCGTAACTTCCGCTGATGCCGCCAAAATTGCGGAGGAGGCCGGTGCAGACCGCCTCGAGCTCTGTTCGGAACTGGCTGTCGGGGGGGTTACCCCGTCGGCAGGTTTATTGCAGGTGGTGCGGGATGCTGTACGCATCCCGGTGCACGTGCTCATCCGGCCACGCAGCGGGAATTTTACCTACACGGCAAGGGAGGTTTCCCAAATGCAACTGGATATTGCCTATTGCCGCCAGCTCGGTTTTGAGGGCATTGTCACCGGCTGCCTCAGGGCAGATGGCCGGTTGGATACCGCTTGCATGGAGTTGCTTGCAGATGCGGCTCGTGGCCTGCACCTTACTTTCCACCGGGCGTTCGACCGGATTCCCGAGTGGGAACCTGCCCTGGGGCAGCTCGAGGCGATGGGGGTCAGTACGATTTTAACCAGCGGGCAGGCCCGCTCGGCCTTTAAGGGGCTCCCCTTTCTGGAGGAACTGGTCCCCCGCACCCGCATCGGCGTCATGCCCGGTGGGGGGATTCGTCCCCCCCAGGCGGATGCTTTTTTGGGAAAGGGCTTCGCGGCCATCCACCTGAGTGCCCTGCCGGATCTGCCAGCAGAAACCCCTCCCTTGCTGCCCCTGAACACCCCCGGGCTGCTTCGTGAAGGGGAGCCCTTGCTCCCCGATGCGGGCATGCTCCGGGAACTGGTGGCCCGGATACGGGAAAACCGGGCGCCGGAATAGGGGGTATGGAAAGGGGGGAGTAACATAAAGAAGTATATTTGTAAAAAACCTCATGCTCCGCTGGATTTTATTTATTGTGGTTTACCTGGCCATGGGGCTTTACACCCTTCAGGCCCTGCGATCCGCAACGCGTTTTCCGTGGTTGTACTACCTCTATGTGGTGATTGCCCTGCTTATACTGGGGAATTTTGTCTACCAGTTCACGGTAGGGGACGAGACGGGAAGGGTGCTGAACCGGCCGAAGAGTTATGCCTTTGGCTTTCTGATCGCCATCCTCACCTTTAACCTGGTCACGATATTTTTCCTTTTTTCAGAGGACCTGTACCGCCTTTTTTTGGCGGGGTACCAAAAAGTGTTCGGCAGTGCGCGGGAATTTGCCCTCCCCGAACGCCGCCGGTTCCTCAGCCTCATTGCCCTGGGCCTGGCGTCCCTGCCCTTTGGGGCCCTGCTCTATGGGATGTATCGCGGGAAGTATCGTTTCCGCGTGTTGAATTACGACCTGGAGTTCAAGGACCTGCCAGAGGAGTTCCACAACTACACCATAACCCAGATATCCGACATCCACAGCGGGAGTTTTGACAACCGGGAGAAGATTGAGTACGGGGTATCGCTCATCAACCAGCAGCAAAGCGACCTGATCCTCTTCACGGGCGATATGGTCAATAACAAAACCAGTGAAATGATCCCCTGGGCAGACCTGTTTGGGACCCTGCAGGCCCCCGATGGAAAGTATTCCGTTCTGGGCAACCACGACTACGGGGATTATATCCCCTGGGACACCGAAGAGGAAAAGGCAGCGAACCTGCAGGCGCTCAAGGACCTGCAGAGGCAGATGGGGTTTGACCTGCTGCTCAATGAAAACCGGTACCTGGAAAGGGGGGAGGGCCGCATCGCCCTGATCGGGGTTGAAAACTGGGGGCGGGGCGGATTCAAAAAAGCCGGCGACCTGAAAAAGGCCGTGTCCGGGATCGCCCCCGGGGATTTCAAGATCCTGATGAGCCACGACCCCTCCCACTGGGAAGACCAGGTGATCCACGACGAACTGCACTACCACCTGACCCTCAGCGGGCATACGCACGGGATGCAATTCGGCATTGAAATCCCGGGCTGGGTGAAATGGAGCCCGGTAAAGTGGCGCTACAAATACTGGGCCGGTATTTACGAGGAACTCGGGCAGTTTATCAATGTCAACCGGGGTTTCGGGTTTCTCGGCTACCCGGGGCGTGTGGGGATCTGGCCCGAGATCACGGTGATCCGCCTCCGCAAGACGGGGATGTCCTGAAATGGACGGGGCACCCCCTGAATTCGGGGAGTGTATGGGCGCATTTCACAAATTTTGTTACATTTGAGCCTAAACCCAACGCGTACCTTATGTCGAAATTCGGGGAACTCATAGATCAGGAAATTCCGGTATTGCTGGATTTCTATGCCGAGTGGAACGAACAATCTACGGCCATGCACCCCGTTCTCAGGGACGTGGCAGCGGCTCTTGGCGATAAAGGCAAGGTGATCAAAATAGATGTGGACAAAAACAAGGAGCTCTCGCAGGCCCTTCGCGTCAAAGGACTTCCCACTCTTATGATCTACAAAAGGGGCGAGATGGTATGGCGGCAAAGCGGGGAGCAGGACGCCAATACCCTTATCGGGATCCTCAACGAATACCTCTGATATTTTAAGTGCCCGAGAAGCTTTCGGGTGGGCGTGCTATTACCTGCACCTTTCTTTTACTGCCCGTCGGCGGGCACCAGGGTGGTGTCCTGGGGTTCGGTGTCTACTGCGTCCTGCCGAATGGAATCAGGCATCTCAGCCGGCGGCGCGGCCCCCGGGATTTCGGGCAACTCATCCAGGAAGCTGTCCTGGTAGAAGCCGAACCGGTCCAGCTGTTCGTTGAACAGGACGGTCTCCTTTTCGGCCAGTTCGCGGTCGTCATTCTCAATGGCAATATCGATCACGCGCTTATACGCTTCCATGTCCGCCAGGATCTCCTCGATCTGTTCGTACTGTTCGTCCAGCGGGATGTTTTCGTAGTACTCAAGGCGGTCTTTGTAAATATTCCTCAGCTTTGCAAACAGCTCGCGCGCCTTCACGGTTTCGCCCGTCTTGTAATACCCGTCCAGGAAGGGTTCTGCAAAGGTGTAGAATCCGTAGTATTCCAAAGGCATATTGGTCATCGCCAGGTCGATCACTTCCCGCGCCCGGTCGATCTTGTTTTCATCGATCAGGGCTTCGGTAAGGCGCGCAAGGTTGCTACGCAGGGAAAGGCCCTGTGAACGCGTCTGCGGGTCGTGGTAGATTTCGGAACTGCCCGAGTTCCCCCATTCCCACTTCATCACCATCTCATACATCAGGTCCGTGTCGATGCGGCCCATCTCAAAAGGGCTGCGGTTCTTTGTCCGGATAGGAACCAGCTTATAGGCCATCCCGTCCAGCTGCAGGTATTCTTTCATCCAGAGGTACTCCGCATCGTCGAAGCTGCCGCCGGAAAAATAGATCGGGCGCTCCCAATCGTTATTGGCCAGGATATCCAGCATCATGATCCGGTTTTTGGCAAGGGCCCCGGGAAGGTCGATGTCGATATAGTCGACAATAAGGGCAGAGTCCTCTTCTTTGACCAGGCCGCTTTTCAAAACGTTTTCCTTGTTGACGGGCACCCTGATTTTATCGGTGGGGTAGTAGATGAGCTCCAAAGTGCTTTCCGGGTATTCCCCCGTGTCCGCCCCGTTTTTTTCCAGGTAGTAGCGAAGCTTGGTCTCCGGCCGGTCACTGCCGACCCAGTTCATGAAATCTTTGATGTCCCACCGGTTTTCGGTGATTTTCTGCAGGTAGATGACATCCCGGTTCCCGTACCTGTAGAGGTTGTGGGTTAGCTGCGAGGGTATCGGCTCGCTTTCATACGCCTTGTGCTTCATCTGGTCGACATACCAGTCCGTGGCAAACAGGCTGGTGCAAATAACGCGCACATCCGTGCGGTAGTTCTCGATTTCCTGCACATACCAGAGGGGGAAGGTGTCGTTGTCGCCAATAGTAAAGAGCATGGACCCGGCATCCTCTTTGCAGCTGTCCAGGTAGGTCATGGCAGCGGCACGGGCCGTATAGCGGCCTGATCGGTCATGGTCATCCCAGTTCTGTGAGGCCATCAGGACGGGGACTGCCAGCAGGCAGGCAAGGGTAATGGCAGGGGCCAGGATTTTTGGCGTGATCCATTTTTTGAACTCCTCATAGAGGGCCAGGACACCCAGGCCGACCCACATGGCAAAAATATAGAAGGAGCCCACCAGGGAGTAGTCGCGTTCGCGCGGCTGGAAGATGTAAGGGTTGGTGTAGAACTGTATGGCGATCCCTGTGAAAAGGAAAAACACCAGCAGGACCCAAAACTGCTTAGGGTTCCTGGAGACCTGAAAAACAAGCCCGATGATACCAAGCAGGAGGGGCAGGAAAAAATAGGTGTTGCGGCCCTTGTTGTCCAGTTTGTCCTGGGGAAGGTTCTCCTGGCTGCCCAGTCGCAGGGCGTCGATGAACCCGATCCCGCTGAGCCATTCCCCCTGTCCGTTGTACCGGCCCTGCATATCGTCCTGTTTGCCGGTGAAATTCCACATAAAGTAGCGCCAGTACATATACCCGAACTGAAAACTTAGCATGTACTGGATGTTCTGCCAGAGGGAGGGGGGATGTACTTCGATATATTCCCCAAAACGCCTGAGAAAACTGATGTACTGGTCCGTCTCTATTTCCCCGTTTTCGAGTCCCTCCCGGACCTGTTGCGCTGCAGCGCGGAGTTCCTCGTTGTTTGATTTAAGGCTGAATTCCAGCGGGCCGAAATACTTCATGTAATTTTCAGCATGCTGGTCACTCCACATCCGCGGCAGCAGGCCCATATGGTCTTTATTCGGCCCGGGCAGGGCCTCTTTATACTTGTTGACGATCACATACTTTCCAAGGGCCTCATCCCGCTCGTACTTCGGTTTGTCGTCCCGGTTCTCCCCGGGAGGGGCGAAGAGGTCTGAAAAGTAGGCCCCGTATACCGGGCTGTCCACCCCCGGGTATTGCTCCCGGTTGTAGTAGGCCAGCAGGGCCCGTGCATCTTCCGGGTTGTTTTCATTGATCACCGTATTGGCATTGGCCCGGATGGGGAGCATCAGCCAGGAGGAAAATCCGAGAAAAAGGAAGAGGCCACACAGGATAAGGGTATTAGCCGTGAGGAAATTATTCCTGCGGGTATATCTCAGCCCGAAGAAGAAGGCGGCTGCAAACACGGCCCCCATAATCAGCGTGCCGGAGTTAAAGGGCAGCCCCACCTCGTTGATAAAGAAAACCTCGCTCCACCCGAAGAGCTTGAGGACGTAGGTGAGGGAAAATTTGTAGACCAGGATCAATACGACCACCACCGCGATATTGGCCAGCAGGAAGTTCTTGACCGTCGTGTGTTTGTATTTTTTGAAAAAGTAAAGCAGCCCGATGGAGGGGATCGCGAGAAACCCCATGAACTGGATGCCGAAAGTAAGGCCGACGACAAAGGAAATGAGGATCAGCCATCGGTTGCCCCTCGGGGAATCCAGGTCGTCCGTCCATTTCAGGCCCAGCCAGAAAAGCAGGGACATGATCAGGCTGGCCATGGCATACACCTCCGTTTCCACGGCATTGAACCAGAAACTATCCGAAAAAGTAAGGGTAAGGCAACCCACCAGGCCGGCCCCCAGCACAGCGATGGCTCCGGGGTCTGACATTGGGCTCTCCGAAGCCACCAGCTTCCTGCCCAGGTTGGTCAGGGTCCAGAACATGAAAAGGATGGCAAAGGCGCTGGAAACCCCGGACATCAGGTTCACCATGAGCGCAACCTTTTCCGGCTGGGTGGCAAACATGGCGAAAAAGGCCCCCACCATCTGGAAAAACGGTGCCCCCGGGGGGTGGGCTACCTGCAGCTTGGCCGAGGTCGAAATATATTCCCCGGCATCCCAGAAACTGCCCGTAGGTTCCACCGTGAGGATGTACGTCACAAGGGCTATAAAAAAAACAAACCACCCGGTGAGGGTGTCCCATTTTTCGAAATTTTTGGCAACCATGTAGTTCAGGGTTTAGCTGGTATGGGGCGAATTTAGTAATTAATGGCCAGACGGGCCCCGCTTTTTCATAAAGCTTTAACAGGCGGATTGGCCCGGCACCTGCTTAAATCGGACTAAATTTGTTTGGCCTAATCAAAGTTTATTTTAAATTTGCACGCTCCATTGGAATTGGCCCATGGTGTAATTGGCAACACTACTGATTTTGGTTCAGTCATTCCAGGTTCGAGTCCTGGTGGGCCAACGAAAAACCCCTCCCGTACAGGCGAGGGGTTTTTTCATTTTAAAGCCTGCGCATCCCTTCCCGCTGCCACCGGGAGGGGTCACATTCCGGCTTCGTATTGCAAATAGGTGATGTCCAGTCCCTCAAAGGCTTTTTTAAGGCCTTCGGAAGGGTTGCCGTAAAGTGTTCCGGAAATCTCCGAAAGGGCCAGGAGTTCCTGCAAAAGGGGCCCTACATTGCCCATGTGTGCCAGAACGGCTTCTGAACCCGTATACGTTTCGAGCACATCGCAAAGGGCAAAGTCACTGGAGTAGAACCAGTCATACCGCAAGCAGCCGGCATTCATTTCATTTTTTCGTACCGCCTCGATGCATTTGGAAGCGATTTGCCGGAAAGCGTCCGAGGCGCCTTCCCGGATTTTGAAACGCGCTGTAAGGAAAAGGGTATCCATGATTCTGGGTGGTTTTAGGATGGAGGGAAGGTACAAAAAACAGTTGGTGCCCCGAAAAAAATACCGGAATCGCAATGTGCGAGGTAGTTGCAGCAATTACGTGTAAATTGCTTTTCGGGGTGGGGGGGCTACCCCCTTGTCGACGGGGAACTCCTGCTGCCCTTCCGGGGTGGTTCAAAGGAGATGGTTATAGCGCTGCCTGGTCAGGGCTCCCCCTGAGGTATCGCCCCCGGGCCCTCCCTATAAAAAAGGCGCATATT
>CAZUZE010000015.1:0-19799 GCA_964624565.1 uncultured Robiginitalea sp. | reverse complement strand
AGTTCGAGCTTAGCTCCTACAAGCGCCTGCTGGATATATACAGCTCTTCTTCCAAAACCATCGACGCACTGATGAAACTCGAGTTGCCGAGCGGGGTGGAAGTGGAGATCAAGGTCTGATGACCGCAAACGGAGGGCCCGCGGCCTTCTGTACATGTCCGGAGCCCTTAGGGCGAAGGAAAAACGGAAACAAAAATACATTCGGGGTCGGATTATTTTTGGCCCTGTTTTTTTGTCCGGAAAAAGGAGTTTTGAAATACTGAAGTAATGGGAAGCCACGGGCGGCTGAGACACGGCGGGAGTTGTGTGGGCCGCATGAGCGGGTTCCTTTGGAGTTTTAATAATTAATATAAATCGTATGTCTGGGTTAATTGGTAGAAAAGTAGGCATGACCAGCATCTTTGACGAGAATGGGAAAAACATCCCCTGCACCGTTATCGAGGCCGGCCCATGTGTAGTTACCCAAGTCAGAACCGAAGAGGTAGACGGGTACAGTGCCCTGCAGCTCGGTTTCGATGACAAGGCAGAAAAGCGTGCGAACAAGGCCGAAAAGGGCCATTTTAAAAAGGCAGGCGCTTCTCCCAAGAAAAAGGTCGTCGAATTCCGTGATTTTGCAGGTGATTACAAACTGGGAGACACCATTGGTGTCGACCTTTTTAAGGAAGGGGAATTTGTCGATGTGATTGGGACCTCCAAAGGGAAGGGTTTCCAGGGGGTTGTCAAACGCCACGGCTTCGGCGGTGTCGGGCAGTCCACCCACGGCCAGCACAACAGGCTCAGGGCCCCTGGATCAATCGGTGCGGCCTCCTATCCCGCAAGAGTATTCAAGGAGATCAAGCTGGCAGACCAGGTGGGCTCCGGACTGGTGACCGTACAGATCCTTCGTGTTCTCAAGGTCGTTCCCGAAAAGAACCTGCTGGTGGTTAAGGGATGTATTCCGGGTCATAAAAATGCATTCATAACAATTGAGAAGTAATGAAGGTAGCTGTTATAGATATCAAAGGAAAAGACACCGGTCGGAAAGCAGAGCTTTCGGATGATGTCTTCAAAATAGAGCCCAACGAGCACGCGATCTACCTGGATGTGAAGCAATACCTGGCCCATCAGCGGCAGGGAACGCACAAGTCCAAGGAACGCGCTGAGATTGCGGGAAGTACCCGTAAGATCAAGAAGCAAAAAGGGACAGGTACCGCCAGGGCGGGAAGCATCAAGTCTCCTGTTTTCAAAGGAGGAGGCCGGATCTTCGGCCCGCGCCCGAAGGATTACACCCAGAAGCTGAACAAAAACCTCAAGCGCCTGGCGCGGAGGTCGGCGCTCAGCCTGAAGTCCCGGGAGAATGCGATTACGGTCCTCGAGGACTTCACATTTGAGCAGCCCCGGACCAAGGACTTTATCGACGTTCTCAAGGCCCTCGGCCTTGAAAACAAAAAGTCCCTCTTTGTGTTGGGCGATATAAATAATAACGTATATTTGTCGTCGCGCAATTTGGCGGGATCTGAGGTTATAACTAACTCAGAATTAAGCACTTACAAAATACTGAACGCGAACAACGTCGTCTTTATGGAGGGTGCTCTGGAAGCCATTGAGTCCAACCTTAAGAAATAGGAAATCATGAGTGTGTTGATAAAACCAATCATTACCGAGAAAATGACCTCAGATAGTGAGCTGTACAACCGCTATGGTTTCATAGTTGACCGGACGGCGAACAAACTGCAGATCAAGGAAGCTGTGGAAGCGGCTTACGGGGTTTCTGTTACTGCAGTGCGCACCTTGAACTACGGGGCCGCAAGGCGTACCCGTTTCACCAAGACCGGGGTGCAGCACGGGAAGACCGGAGCCTTCAAAAAGGCCATCGTGGATGTGGAAGATGGTGATGTTATTGATTTTTACAGTAACCTATAAAGAAACGGCATGTCAGTCAGAAAATTAAAACCGATCACACCCGGCCAGCGATTTAAAGTCGTCAATGGCTTTGATGCAATCACAACGGACAAGCCTGAAAAAAGCCTTTTGGCCCCTTTGAGGCGGACCGGAGGACGGAACAAGCAGGGCAAGATGACCATGCGCCATATCGGCGGGGGTCACAAGCGCCGTTACCGGTTGATCGATTTCAAAAGGGATAAGAAGGACGTCAGTGCGGAGGTCAAGTCGATCCAGTACGACCCGAACCGTTCCGCCTTTATCGCCCTGATAGAATACACCGACGGGGAGAAGCGCTATATCATCGCCCAGAACGGACTCCAGGTTGGCCAGCAGGTCACTTCGGGCCCCGGTTCGGCCCCTGAAATCGGAAACGCTTTGCCATTGTCAGAGATCCCCCTGGGTACCATCATCTCCTGCATCGAGCTGCGTCCCGGACAGGGTGCAGTGATCGCGCGGAGTGCGGGCACTTTTGCCCAACTGATGGCCCGGGAAGGCAAATACGCCACCATCAAGCTTCCATCAGGGGAAACCCGTATGGTCCTCCTTAACTGCACCGCATCCATCGGCGCCGTTTCCAATTCCGATCACCAGCTGATCGTATCCGGAAAAGCAGGCCGAAGCCGCTGGCTGGGAAGAAGGCCCCGTACACGTCCTGTGGCGATGAACCCTGTGGATCACCCGATGGGTGGTGGGGAAGGCCGTGCGTCCGGAGGACATCCGAGGTCGCGCAAGGGCATTCCGGCCAAAGGTTTCAGGACCCGCTCCCGGACCAAGGACAGCAACCGATATATTGTAGAACGTAGAAAGAAATAAAAGTAAAGATACATGGCACGTTCCCTAAAAAAAGGACCTTACGTTCACTATAGTCTTGAGAAGAAAGTTCAGCAAAATGTGGACTCCGGAAAGAAATCCGTAATCAAGACATGGTCGAGAGCCTCGATGATCACCCCTGATTTTGTAGGGCAGACGATCGCGGTGCACAACGGACGTCAATTCGTACCGGTATACGTAACCGAGAACATGGTCGGGCACAAGTTGGGTGAATTTTCCCCAACCCGGACCTTCCGGGGACATGCCGGGGCTAAAAATAAAGGTAAAAGATAATCGCTATGGGTGTTCGTAAAAAACAGATGGCCGAAAGGCTGAAGGAAGAGCGGAGCCAGCTGGTATTTGCCAAGCTCAATAACTGCCCCACTTCCCCCAGGAAAATGCGCCTGGTAGCCGACCTGGTTCGCGGAGAAGATGTCGAGAAGGCGTTGGCCATCCTCAAGTTCAATTCCAAAGAAGCATCCAGGCGGATGGAAAAGTTGTTGTTGTCTGCAATTGCAAACTGGCAGGCCAAGAACGAGGACGAAGACGTTGAGAATGCCGCCCTTTTCGTAAAGGAAATCCGCGTCGATGGCGGCAGGATGCTGAAGCGCCTGCGTCCGGCCCCACAAGGACGGGCACACCGGATCAGAAAGCGCTCGAACCACGTAACCCTTGTTTTGGGAGCCAGAAATAACGCAGAAAGTCAAGTTAAATAGCATATGGGACAGAAAACGAATCCAATAGGTAATCGTCTCGGAATCATCCGCGGCTGGGAATCCAACTGGTATGGTGGGAATGATTACGGCGACAAGCTTGCAGAAGACGACCAGATCCGCAAGTACGTTCACGCCCGTCTGGCCAAGGCCAGCGTTTCGCGCGTCATCATCGAGCGTACCCTGAAATTGATCACTGTTACCATTACCACGGCCCGCCCCGGAATTATCATCGGAAAAGGTGGCCAGGAAGTGGATAAGCTCAAGGAAGAGCTCAAGAAGATTACCGACAAGGAAGTACAGATCAACATCTTTGAGATCAAAAGGCCCGAACTGGATGCCAACCTGGTGGCTGCGAGCATCGCCCGCCAGCTGGAGAGCAGGATTTCGTACCGCCGGGCGATCAAGATGGCCATCGCAGCTTCCATGAGGATGAATGCCGAAGGGATTAAGGTCCAGATCTCGGGAAGGTTGAACGGTGCGGAAATGGCGCGTTCAGAGACCTTTAAGGAAGGGAGGATCCCATTGTCCACCTTCCGTGCGGATATCGACTATGCGCTGCACGAAGCCCATACCACTTACGGCCGCCTTGGGATCAAGGTATGGATCATGAAAGGTGAGGTTTACGGCAAACGCGACTTGTCACCACTGGTTGGCATGAGCAAGGGGACCGCCGGACCTGATGCCGGAAAACGGGATGCCAAGAAACGTCGCAGAAAGTAAAACAAGAAGCTAAGAGAAGATGTTACAGCCAAAAAGAACCAAGTTTCGCAAAGCGATGAAAGGCCGGATGAAGGGCGTTTCCCAACGTGGCCACCAGCTTTCCAACGGAATGTTCGGAATCAAGTCACTGGACTCCTGCTTTATCACCTCGCGCCAGATCGAAGCTGCCCGGATCGCTGCCACCCGTTACATGAAGCGGCAGGGGCAATTGTGGATCAAGATATTCCCGGATAAGCCCATCACCAAGAAGCCTCTTGAGGTGCGGATGGGGAAAGGTAAGGGAAGCCCTGAGTACTGGGTCGCCATCGTGAAGCCAGGCCGGATCATGTTCGAAGTGGCAGGTGTCGACAAGGAGATCGCACAGGAAGCCCTCAGGCTCGCCGCCCAGAAATTACCGGTGAAAACAAAATTTATAGTGGCCAGGGATTACGATCCCTCCTAAAATAACAGGAAGATGAAACAGTCAGAGATTACAGCAATGTCCATTGAGGAGTTGACAGAAAAGCTGGCCGAAAGCAGGAAGCAGTACGCGGACATGAAGATGGCGCATTCGGTTACTCCCATGGAAAACCCGCTTCAACTCAGGAAATCCAGAAGAACTGTTGCACGACTGGCGACTGAATTAACTAAAAGGGAAAACCAATAATTGGTGTTGCTTTATGGAAAACAGGAATATTAGAAAAGAACGAGTAGGCGTTGTGACCAGCAACAAGATGGAGAAGTCCATCGTGGTATCCGAGGTCAAGCGTGTAAAGCACCCCATGTACGGGAAATTCGTCTTGAGGACCAAGAAATACGTCGCCCATGATGAGACCAACGATTGCAATATCGGCGATACGGTAAAAATCATGGAAACAAGACCGATGAGCAAGACCAAGTGTTGGAGATTGGTAGAAATACTTGAAAGAGCCAAATAATTATGGTACAACAGGAATCAAGACTTAAAGTCGCAGACAATACGGGAGCCAAAGAAGTGCTGACCATCCGGGTACTGGGTGGTACCAAGCGCAGGTATGCTTCCGTCGGTGATAAAATCGTGGTGAGCGTGAAGGAGGCAACTCCAAACGGTTCTGTCAAAAAAGGAGCTGTTTCCACCGCGGTTGTCGTACGGACCAAGAAAGAAGTGCGCCGTCCGGACGGATCCTACATCCGGTTCGACGACAATGCATGTGTGCTGCTGAACCCCACTGGGGAAATGAGGGGCACCCGGGTATTCGGCCCGGTAGCGCGGGAACTCCGCGACAAGCAATTTATGAAGATCGTTTCCTTGGCACCCGAGGTACTATAAAGACAATTGAGATGAAAATTCGGATAAAATCAGGAGATACTGTCCAGGTCATTGCCGGCGACCACAAAGGGAGCGAAGGCAAAGTGCTGCGCATCCTCCGCGACAAGAACAAGGCGATCGTGGAAGGGGTCAATACGGTTTCCAAACACGAAAAACCAAGTGCACAGAACCCTCAGGGGGGCATCGTGCAGAAAGAAGCTCCGATCCATATTTCCAACCTGGCGCTGCTCGATCCAAAATCAGGGGACCCAACACGGGTTGGCTATGAAATGCGGGACGGGAAGAAAGTAAGGGTTGCTAAAAAATCCAATGAAGTTATTTAGTTATGGCTTACGAACCCAGATTAAAGAAGGAATATAAGGAGCGCGTGATCAAGGCGCTCATGGATGAGTTCGGTTACAAGAACGTCATGCAGGTGCCCAAGCTCGAGAAAATTGTCTTGAGCCGCGGGGTAGGTGCTGCCGTTGCCGATAAAAAACTCATCGACCACGCCGTGGACGAACTGACGCTGATCAGCGGGCAGAAGGCAGTTTCCACCATCTCCAAGAAGGATGTGGCGGCCTTCAAGCTCCGCAAGGGGATGCCGATCGGGGCCAAGGTCACCCTCAGGGGAGAGCGCATGTACGAATTCATGGACCGCCTGGTTACCTCCGCCCTTCCCAGGGTACGGGATTTCCAGGGGATCAAGGCCACCGGGTTCGACGGTCGCGGGAACTACAATCTGGGGATAACGGAGCAGATCATTTTCCCGGAGATCAACATAGACAAAATCAACCGGATCAACGGGATGGACATCACTTTTGTGACGTCCGCGGAAACCGATACGGAAGCGAAATCACTTTTGAGCGAATTGGGATTACCCTTTAAAAAGAATTAGTATGGCTAAAGAATCAATGAAGGCCCGGGAGCGCAAAAGGGCAAAAATGGTAGCAAAATACGCCGAGAAGCGCAAGGCCCTTAAAGAGGCAGGTGACTACGAGGCGCTGCAGAAATTACCCAAGAACGCTTCACCGGTTCGGATGCACAACCGCTGCAAGCTCACCGGAAGGCCTAAAGGATACATGCGCACCTTCGGGATTTCAAGGGTAATGTTCCGCGAAATGGCAAACCAGGGGCTGATCCCGGGGGTAAAGAAAGCAAGCTGGTAATTTCCTTAAATACAGTAAAGAGATGTTTACAGATCCAATCGCAGATTATTTGACCCGAATCCGGAACGCAAACAGCGCCGGGCACCGGGTGGTGGAGATCCCTGCTTCCAATTTGAAAAAGGAGATTACCAAAATCCTTTTTGACCAGGGGTATATCCTCAGCTATAAATTTGAGGAGACCGGGGCCCAGGGGACGATCAAAATCGCCCTGAAATACGATAAGGTGACCAAAGAGCCGGTTATCCGCAAAATTCAGCGGGTCAGTACGCCCGGTCTGAGGAAATACTCTTCGGCCAGCGAGTTGCCACGGGTACTGAACGGGCTTGGCGTTGCCATCGTCTCTACCTCACACGGGGTAATGACCGGAAAGCAGGCCCAGAGAGATAATGTCGGAGGGGAAGTCCTCTGTTACGTGTATTAATATTAAAGATTCTGCAGCATGTCTAGAATAGGATTAAATCCGATCGCCATCCCAGAAGGAGCTACTGTTGAGGTTGCCGATAACATCGTGACCGTAAAGGGAAAGCTCGGGGAACTCCAGCAGGAATTTTCGGAAGTCGATGTGGTCGTGGAAGACGGACAGGTTGTCGTAAAGCGGCATACCGACCTCAAGGCCCATAAGGCAAAACACGGCCTCTACAGGTCCCTTATCGCCAATATGCTGGCAGGGGTTACCAAAGGATGGACCAAGGAACTCGAACTCGTTGGAGTCGGGTACCGCGCCAGCAACCAGGGGCAGAAACTGGACCTTGCACTCGGTATGTCGCACAACATCGTCATGGAGCTCGCTCCTGAGGTGAAGGTGGAAACGACTTCCGAGAAGGGAAAGAACCCTACGATCAAACTGACTTCGCACGACAAGCAGCTGGTGGGCCAGATTGCGGCCAAGATCCGCTCCTTCAGGAAACCTGAACCCTACAAAGGGAAAGGGATTAAGTTCAAGGGAGAGCAGATTCGCAGAAAAGCAGGTAAATCAGCATAATTAAGGTACTATGGGACTAACTAAGCTTGAAAAAAGGAACAGAATCAGAAGGCGCATCCGCAAGGTGTCCTTCGGAAGCCCGGAGCGGCCCCGCCTTTCTGTATTCCGCAGCAATAAAGAGATCTATGCCCAGATCATAGACGACACCTCCGGCAAAACCCTTGTCGCTTCATCTTCCAGGGACAAGGAACTGAGCGGGGCAAAAGGGACCAAGTCCGAACTGGCCGCAGCGGTCGGAAAGGCACTGGCCAAAAAGGCCCTCGATGCCGGGGTTGAAAACGTGGCCTTTGACCGTGGGGGATACCAGTACCACGGAAGGGTTAAATCACTTGCAGACGGTGCCAGAGAAGGCGGATTAAAATTTTAAAAGGAATTATGTACGGGAAATACAAAAATGTGGAAACTGTAAAACCAGGGGGTCTGGAACTGAAAGACCGTTTGGTAGGCGTTCAGCGTGTAACGAAGGTAACCAAGGGAGGCCGGGCCTTCGGGTTTTCGGCTATCGTCGTCGTAGGCGATGAGAACGGGGTTGTTGGGCACGGACTCGGCAAGTCCAAGGAAGTGGCCACGGCGATCGCCAAGGCCGTCGAGGACGCCAAAAAGAACCTGGTGCGCATTCCTTTGGACAAGGGAACGCTCCCACATGAGCAAAAAGGAAAGTTCGGCGGTGCCCGGGTCTTTATCAAGCCTGCCTCGCATGGTACAGGGGTGATTGCCGGAGGTGCGGTTCGGGCCGTACTGGAAGCTGTCGGAATCCAGGACGTCCTTTCGAAGTCCCAGGGTTCTTCAAACCCGCACAATGTGGTTAAGGCTACTTTTGATGCCCTTCTGCAACTGCGGGATGCCAGCACCATTGCAGCACAGCGCGGTGTTTCCCTGGACAAAGTATTCAACGGATAAGGAAGCAGGAAAATGGCAAAAATTATCGTAAAACAGGTTAAGAGCAGCATCAAGCGTACCCAGAATCAGAAAAGGACTCTGGAGGCATTGGGGCTGAGAGGAATAGGACAAGAGGTGGAGCATGAAAGCAGCCCGAGCGTCCTTGGAATGATCGACAAAGTAAAACATCTGGTTTCTACCCAGGAGGCTTAAAAAAGAATCACTATGGATTTAGGGAATTTAAAACCAGCGAAAGGCTCAGTTCACAAGGCGGGAAAAACCGTTGGCCGTGGCCAGGGATCCGGCAAGGGCGGGACTGCCGCACGTGGCCACAAAGGTGCCAAGTCCCGTTCCGGGTATTCCAGGAAAATCGGGTTTGAGGGTGGTCAGATGCCTCTGCAGCGCAGGGTTCCGAAATTCGGCTTTACCAACATCAACCGCAAGGAGTACCGGGGGATCAACCTCGACACCCTCCAGGGGCTTGTTGACAGCGGAGCGATTTCGAAAGAGCTCAACTTCGACCAGATGGTGGAAATGCGCCTCGCCCACAAGAACGACCTGGTAAAGATCATGGGCCGGGGAGACCTGAAAGCGCCCCTTAAAATTACAGCACATAAATTCACTGCCACTGCCAAAGCAGCCATTGAAGCGGCGGGTGGAGAGGCTATCAGTGCCTAAGCGAAAGCCCTATGAAGAAATTCTTTGAGGTTTTAAACAATATCTGGAAGATCGAAGAGCTGCGGTCGCGTATCCTCGTGACCCTGGGCTTGTTGTTGGTGTACCGTTTCGGGGCGCAGGTCGTCCTGCCGGGGATCGATACGAGCCAGCTGGCCGAGCTTTCTTCAAATACGGAACAGGGAATCCTGGGGATCCTCAATGCATTTACCGGGGGGGCGTTTGCCAATGCCTCGGTCTTTGCACTTGGGATCATGCCCTACATCTCTGCTTCCATCGTCGTACAATTAATGGGGATCGCCATCCCCTACCTCCAGAAGCTGGACAAGGAGGGCGAAAGCGGGCGGAAGACAAAGACGCAGATCACCCGGTGGCTGACCATCGCGATCTGTATCGTCCAGGCCCCCGCCTACCTCTACAGCCTCGGAGCCCTGGGCGTGCCTGACAGCGCGTTCCTCCTCGGCAAGGGATTGAATTTCATCATTCCTTCCGTCATCATCCTGGTCACCGGGTGTGTCTTCGCCATGTGGCTGGGTGAAAAGATCACGGACAAGGGGATTGGGAACGGGATTTCCCTCCTGATCATGATCGGGATCATAGCCACCCTTCCCCAGGCCTTTGTGCAGGAAGCGGCTTCCCGCCTGAACGGAAACGGGGGTCCGATGCTGATCCTTGTGGAAGTAATCCTGTGGTTCGTGGTCATCCTCGCCAGTGTGTTGCTCGTGATGGCAGTCCGCAGGGTGCCCGTGCAATATGCGCGACGCACGGCTTCCGGGGGGTATGAGAAAAACGTCATGGGATCCCGGCAGTACATCCCGCTCAAGCTGAACGCCTCCGGGGTGATGCCTATAATCTTTGCCCAGGCGATCATGTTCGCCCCCGGGTTACTCGGAAGGTCCTTCAACAACACCGCCATAGGGCAGTGGATGGAAGTACAGTTCCAGGATATCTTCGGGCTGGCCTATAACATCTTGTTTGCCCTGCTGATCATCATCTTCACCTATTTCTATACGGCCATAACGGTCCCAACGAATAAAATGGCAGATGACCTGAAGCGGAGCGGCGGTTTCATCCCAGGCATCCGGCCCGGGAAGGAAACGGGGGATTTCCTCGATAAGGTCATGTCGCTAATCACGCTGCCCGGCTCCGTTTTTCTGGCCATTCTGGCGGTGTTGCCCGCGATCGTGGTGAAGCTGATGAATATCCAGCCGAGCTGGGCCCTGTTTTACGGGGGGACCTCCCTGCTGATTATGGTCGGGGTGGCCATCGATACCGTGCAACAGGTAAATGCCTACCTGCTCAACCGGCATTACGACGGGCTGATGAAGACAGGAAAAAATAGAAAAGTAGCATAATCTATGGCTAAACAGGCACCGATAGAACAGGATGGTTCCATCATCGAAGCGCTTTCCAATGCCATGTTTCGCGTGGAGTTGGAGAACGGTCATGTTGTCACCGCCCATATTTCCGGGAAAATGCGGATGCACTATATCAAGTTGCTTCCCGGAGACAAAGTTAAGCTTGAAATGAGTCCTTACGATTTATCTAAGGCGAGAATTACATACAGATACTAAGAACCCGGATACGATGAAAGTTAGAGCTTCCATAAAGAAAAGAAGTGCAGATTGCATTATCGTGCGACGCAAAGGGCGTTTGTACGTGATCAACAAAAAGAATCCTAGATTTAAACAAAGACAGGGGTAATTATGGCAAGAATTGCAGGTGTTGATATACCAAAACAGAAAAGAGGGGTCATCGCCCTTACCTACATTTACGGTATTGGGAAAAGCAGGGCCCAGGAAATTCTGGAGAACGCCAAGGTAAGCGAAGACAAGAAGGTATCTGATTGGTCCGATGATGAAATCGGCCGGATCCGGGAAGCTGTTTCTGCGTTCACCATCGAAGGGGAACTGCGCTCAGAGACGCAGCTGAACATCAAGCGTCTGATGGATATCGGTTGTTACCGGGGAATCCGCCACAGGGTGGGACTGCCATTGCGCGGCCAGCGGACCAAGAACAATTCCAGGACGCGGAAAGGAAAGCGTAAGACAGTTGCTAACAAGAAGAAGGCCACTAAATAATAAGTAGCAGGGCCGGGGCCGGGATATCGCGTTGTTCGGCGATAGCGGGGCGGGCCTACTCAGATTCACAATACTATGGCAAAGACAGGTTCAAAAACAACAAAGACTACCAAGAAGCGGAAGGTGATCGTGGACTCCACCGGGGAGGCCCATATCACTGCTTCTTTTAACAATATCATCATTTCCCTTACCAACAAAAAGGGAGATGTCATTTCCTGGTCTTCAGCCGGGAAAATGGGATTCCGCGGGTCCAAAAAGAATACGCCCTATGCCGCCCAGATTGCGGCAGAGGAGTGTACCAAGGTAGCGCATGAAGCCGGCCTCCGCAAGGTGAAGGTTTATGTGAAGGGGCCGGGGAACGGCAGGGAGTCCGCGATCCGGACGATCCACAATTCCGGGATTGAGGTTACGGAGATCATCGATGTAACGCCAATGCCTCACAACGGATGCCGCCCGCCAAAACGTCGCAGAGTTTAATCACGAATATTAATTTTTTCACTGGGGGTGCCGTTACGGTTATCGAAGGATTCGCCTTAATTCATAGCCGCACTCTCTAAAGATCAGAAAATGGCAAGATACACAGGACCAAAAACGAAAATAGCCCGGAAATTCGGCGAGGCTATCTTTGGGGACGACAAGTCCTTCGAGAAAAAGAACTATCCACCCGGAATGCACGGAAACGCGCGCCGCAGGGGAAAGAAATCCGAATATGCAATCCAGCTTGAGGAAAAGCAAAAGGCCAAATACACCTACGGCATCCTCGAGCGGCAATTCCGCAACCTCTTTGAAAGGGCCAACCGGAGCAAGGGAGTCACCGGGGAGGTGCTGCTGCAGCTTTGCGAAAGCCGCCTGGACAACGTTGTCTACAGGATGGGGATTGCCCCTTCACGCCGTGCCGCCCGCCAGTTGGTGAGCCACCGTCATATCACAGTTAACGGGGAAGTACTGAACATCCCATCGTATTCCATGAAGCCCGGCGACGTGGTCGGGGTGCGTGAGAAGTCCAAATCCCTTCAGGTAATCGGGGACTCCCTCGCTTCCAACAGCACGGTATACGAGTGGATTACCTGGAATGCCGACAAAAAGGAGGGCACTTTCGTGGCTGTTCCTGAAAGGTTACAGATTCCTGAGAATATCAAGGAACAACTGATTGTCGAGTTATACTCTAAATAAAACAACACAAACCCGATTATGGCATTATTAAATTTTCAGAAGCCCGATAAAGTTATAATGATTGACTCCACGGATTTCGAAGGCAAATTCGAATTCCGCCCCCTGGAGCCCGGTTATGGACTTACTGTCGGGAATGCGCTGAGAAGGGTGCTGCTGGCTTCCCTTGAAGGGTTTGCCATCACTTCCGTGCGCATCGATAAAGTAGATCATGAATTTTCGGTTATTGAGGGTGTTGTTGAAGATGTTACCGAAATCATCCTGAACCTGAAACAGGTCAGGTTCAAGCGTCAGATTGACGATGTCAACGAGGAGACGGTTTCCATTTCTGTGAGTGGAAAAGACCAGTTGACTGCCGGGGATTTCCAGAAGTTTATTTCCGGGTTCCAGGTGCTCAACCCGGACCTTGTCCTTTGCAATATGGACCCCAAGGTGACCCTGAATATGGAGATCATCATCGAGAAGGGAAGGGGATATGTACCTGCTGAGGAGAACAAGAAATCGAATGCACCCCTGGGGAGCATCGCTGTGGATTCCATTTTCACCCCGGTGCGGAATGTGAAGTACAGCATTGAGAACTACCGGGTGGAGCAAAAGACGGATTACGAAAAACTCGTCTTTGAGATCTCCACAGATGGCTCGATCCACCCAAAGCAGGCGCTTACGGAGGCTGCCAAGGTCCTGATCCACCACTTCATGCTGTTTTCAGATGAGCGGATCACCCTTGAGGCTGACGAAATTGCCCAAACCGAGACCTATGACGAGGAGTCCCTCCACATGAGGCAGCTGTTGAAAACGAAACTGGTGGATATGGACCTTTCGGTCCGGGCCCTGAACTGCCTGAAGGCAGCGGAGGTGGACACCCTCGGGGATCTGGTTTCCTTCAACAAGAACGACCTGATGAAGTTCCGGAACTTCGGGAAAAAGTCCCTCACGGAACTCGAGGAGCTGGTCATCAACAAGGGACTGAGTTTCGGAATGGATTTGTCAAAGTATAAACTGGATAAAGATTAAGCTGGGTCCTCAGCCCTTGTGCTGAGCATACCTCGCGACAACGATAATAAGCGATGAGACACGGAAAGAAAACCAATCACCTGGGAAGGAAAACGGCGCACAGAAAGGCCATGCTGTCCAATATGGCGTGTTCGTTGATTGAGCATAAGCGGATCAATACGACCACGGCCAAGGCAAAAGTGCTGAAGCAATTTGTGGAGCCGCTGATCACAAAGTCCAAGGCCGAGAACAACAAGACGGCTGAAGAGGGAACCCACAACCGCAGGATCGTCTTTAAAAGCCTGCGCAACAAGCATGCGGTAACCGAACTCTTCTCGACCGTTTCTGAAAAAGTAGGGGACCGCCCGGGAGGATACACCCGGATCATCAAGCTCGGAAACCGACTGGGTGACAACGCGGACATGGCGATGATCGAGCTGGTGGATTTCAACGAGATCTACAACGCGGACAAGCCGAAGAAGAAAACGACCCGAAGGAGCCGCAGGTCCAAATCGGACAAGGCGGAAGCGGCCCCGGTTGCCCCAAAAGCAACAGCGGCAAAACCAGCAGCGGAAACCCCCGAGGCGGAGGCAGCCGAAACGGTTCAGGAAACCGTGGAACAGGAAGTTGCTGAAGTGAAGGAGGAAGTGGCACAGGAGGCCGCTCCGGAGACGGAAGCACCTGAGGCCCCGAAAGCAGAAGAGGGCGACTCCGAAGCGGAGGATTCCGATAAGCAAAAGGGTTCAGATGCCTAAAAGCGCGGGTTTTTAAAAGTTATAAACAAGGAAAGGATAGCCCTGAACGGCTATCCTTTTTTTATGTTATTTTGTTTTTAAAGCACAAAAAGAGAAGTTTAGCACTATGAAGTACCAGGCGAGGAGGAAAGCATTGATTCTATTGGCTGACGGAACCGTTTTTCACGGGAAGGCCGTGGGGGACAGGGAAGGGACTGCCTTCGGGGAAGTCTGTTTCAATACGGGGATGACCGGGTATCAGGAAATCTTTACCGACCCCTCCTATTTCGGGCAGTTGATGGTCACCACCAATGCCCATATCGGGAACTATGGCGCCAGGGAAGCCGAGGTGGAATCCGACGGGGTGAAAATCGCCGGCCTGATCTGCAAGAATTTCAGTTACCACTACAGCCGTCCGGATGCCGACTTCAGCCTGAAGGAGTTCCTGGATGCCAACGGCCTTTTCGCCATCTCGGATGTCGATACCCGGGCCCTTGTGAGCTATATCCGCGACAACGGCGCCATGAATGCCGTTATTTCAACCCGGGTGGATGAACTCGACGCCCTTAAGGCGGAATTAAGCGAAATCCCGGGGATGGAAGGGCTGGAACTCGCCTCCCGCGTGTCGACGAAAGAGCCTTATACCGTAGGGGATGCCAGCGCCGGAATCCGCATCGCGGCACTGGACATCGGCATCAAAAAGAACATCCTGAGGAACCTCGCCAAAAGGGGAGCGTTTATTCAGGTCTACCCGCACGACACCCCCTTCAGCGTGATGAAGCAGTGGAACCCCGACGGGTACTTCATCTCGAACGGGCCCGGGGATCCGCAGCCTTTAAAGGACGCCATAGCCACGGCCCGGGAAATCATCGCCTGCGGGAAGCCGCTGTTCGGGATCTGCCTGGGGCACCAGGTCATTGCCCTGGCCAACGGGGTGAGCACCTACAAGATGCACCACGGGCACCGGGGGATCAACCACCCGGTGATGAACCTGGAAACCGGCAAGGGCGAAATCACTTCCCAGAACCATGGCTTTGCCGTGAACCGGGAAGAAACCGAGGCCAATGAGGCCCTGCAGATCACCCACATCCACCTCAATGACCAGACGGTGGCCGGGATCCGAATGAAGGACAAAAAGGTCTTCTCCGTGCAGTATCACCCGGAGGCAAGCCCCGGCCCCCATGATGCGGAATACCTTTTTGACCAGTTTTTTGAATTGATACAGGAATCCATCAGCGAAGGGGCCCCTGCCTGAAGGGATTCAGGCCCGGTTTCCCATGCTTTTTTGATTAATCCAACACTGACAAACCGATTAGATATGAGTATAATTTTAGATGTACATGCCCGCCAGATTTTTGATTCGAGGGGAAACCCGACCGTTGAGGTAGATGTGATCACCGAAAGCGGGGTCCTGGGAAGGGCAGCTGTCCCCTCAGGGGCCTCCACAGGTGAGCACGAGGCTGTGGAGCTCCGCGATGGGGGGAAAGACTATATGGGCAAGGGGGTCCTCAAAGCCGTGGAGAACGTAAATGGTGCCCTGGCCGAAGCGGTCCGTGGGATGCTCGTATTCGACCAGAACAAGATAGACCAGGTCATGATCGACCTGGACGGCACCCCCAACAAGTCGAAACTGGGAGCCAATGCCATCCTCGGCGTATCCCTTGCCGTGGCAAAGGCGGCGGCCAATGAAATGGGGATGTCCCTTTACCGCTATGTGGGAGGGGTAAGTGCCAATACGCTCCCCGTACCCATGATGAATATCATCAACGGGGGGTCCCATTCGGATGCCCCTATTGCCTTTCAGGAATTTATGATCATGCCGGTGAAAGCCAGCAGTTTTTCCCATGCCCTTAAAATGGGTACCGAGATTTTCCACCACCTGAAAAAGGTCCTGCACGACCGGGGCCTGAGCACCGCCGTGGGAGATGAAGGGGGTTTTGCCCCGACCCTCGACGGGACGGAGGATGCCCTGGATACCATTGGAAAGGCGGTTCGCAATGCGGGCTACTCCATGGGGGACGAAGTCATGATCGCCCTGGACTGCGCGGCAGCCGAGTTCTATGAAGACGGCAAGTACAACTACAAAAAATTCGAAGGGGATTCGGGTGCTGTCCGCACCTCCCGGGAGCAGGCGGAGTACCTCGCCTCCCTCTGCGAAAAATACCCCATCATCTCCATTGAGGACGGGATGGACGAAAACGACTGGGAGGGGTGGAAGCTCCTTACCGAGAAGGTCGGCGACAAGGTACAGCTGGTAGGGGACGACCTTTTTGTGACCAACGTGACCCGCCTGGGCCGGGGGATTGCTGAAGGGATTGCCAATTCGATCCTTATCAAGGTGAACCAGATCGGGACCCTGACCGAGACGATAGCCGCCGTGAATATGGCAAAGAATGCGGGGTATACCTCCGTGATGTCCCACAGGTCCGGGGAGACCGAGGACAATACGATTGCCGACCTGGCCGTTGCACTTAACACGGGCCAGATCAAAACCGGGTCTGCCTCCCGGAGCGATCGGATTGCCAAATACAACCAGCTTCTCAGGATCGAGGAAGAACTGGGTTCGGTCGCCTATTTCCCGGGCGGGAAGGCCTTTAAGGTCACGCGCTGAATTTTAGGATACTTTATTGATGCAAAAGGCCCGCTCTGCAGGGCCTTTTTTTAATTTTGGCTTCCGGCCCAACCGGGAGAAGTATAATTCTATATCTTAGGCACATGCCACATCAGTTTCGTTTTATAGCCGCCGAAGACGATGCCATTGCCGACTGCAAAGCCGGGGGGATGGGGGATGTCGTGCGGGATGTGCCCAGGGAGATAGCCGCCCGGGGGGATGTCGTTTCTGTCGTGGTCCCGTCCTACGGCCGCCTGCACCAGGGAGGGGATCGCATTGCCACGGTGCCGTTTACATTTTCAGGTCGGCCCCGGGAGGCCGAACTCTTTGCTGTCAGGCCCAAAAAAGACTATCCCGGCGTTTCGCATTATGTGCTCCACCATCCGGAAATTACGGCCGGGCAGATCGCCCATATGTACCACCACGACCCGGAAGAGCCCTTTTACCACGATGCCGTTAAGTTTGCCATGTTTTGCGCGGCGGTGGCCAGGGCCATCCTGGAAGGGCATTTCGGGAATCCCGGCATCATCCACCTGCATGACTGGCATACCAGCCTGATCCTCTTTTTGAGGGATTTCCACCCGGATTACGCCCCCCTGAAGCCGATCCGCATTGTCTATACCATACACAATCTCGCCATACAGGGAATCCGCCCCCTGAGGGACAACCCCTCTTCCCTCGAATCCTGGTTTCCCGGGTGCCCTTACGAACTAAACGCATTGCAGGACCCCAGATACGGGGACTGCGTCAACCTGATGGCCCTGGGCATCCGGCGTGCCGATGCGGTGCATACGGTGTCCCCTTCCTATATGGAGGACATTTTGAAGCCCAGTGAACCCCCGGAATTCATTGGGGGCGAGGGACTGGAAGACGACCTGGTCAATGCACGCGCCGAATCCCGCCTGTTCGGCATCTTAAATGGATGCAACTATAAGAACATACGTCAGGCAACCCGCGGAAGGCTCTTCCCGAATACGATTACCGAGATCTTTCGCTGGCTGCAGATGGAGGATAAAAAATACAAGGCGGATTTCCTCGCCCATACCGGGGAGAAGGTGATCCGGCTCATGGATACCCCCCCGGCGATGATTTGTACCAGTGTCGCCCGTCTTACGGAGCAAAAGTTTTATTTCTTTAAAAAATCCCCCCAGGCCCTTGAGTTTATTCTCAATACGCTCCTTGAGAAAAACGGGATCTACATGCTCCTGGGTACCGGGACGCCCGAATACAAGGCTTTTTTCAGGGAGGTGAGCTATGCCTTTCCCAATTTTATCTTTACCAACGGCCAGTCCGAAGACCTGATCGACTCCATGTACCTGGAGACCGACCTCTATCTCATGCCGAGTCTTTTCGAACCCTGCGGGATCAGCCAGATGCTCGCCATGCGCAACGGGAACCCCTGTTTTGTCCACGCAACCGGCGGCCTGAAGGACACGATACGGCATATGGAGACCGGGTTTCTCTTTGACGGCAGCTCCTATGACGAGAAGATCCAGGACATGGTGACGGTTTTCGGCCAGGTGGCGGACCTCTTTTTTTCCGATCCGGAACTCTGGAAAAAAATCGGGAATGCCGCAGCGAAGGAGCGCTTTACCTGGAGCGCTGCGGTAGACCAGTATTACCGGGAACTCTACCAGCTTGCATAGGCGGCCGGGGGCGCCTCACCCCTTAATGTTAATAAAGGTTTAAAGGACCGATACGAATTGTTAAGGTGGAGGTGTTTTCTTATTTTTACGAGACGTATAAACCCGAACTTACAATCAGAATATGGCGGAAAAAGCGAGTATCTCATTTGGGGGAAAAACCTATGACTTTCCCATTGTACAGGGAACCGAGAATGAATTGGCGATAGACATCAAAACACTCAGGTCCGATACGGGGCTGATTACCCTGGACCCGGGATACAAGAACACGGGTTCCTGTGAAAGCGCCATAACCTTCCTGGATGGCGAAAAGGGGATCCTCCGCTACAGGGGGTACCCCATTGAGGAACTGGCCGAAAAAGCAGACTTCCTCGAAGTGGCCTACCTCCTGATCTTCGGGGAACTGCCCAACGCCCAGGAACTCCAGAAATTCCATTCCGATATCAAGGCGGAGTCCCACGTGGACGAGGAGATGAAGAAGATACTGGATGGCTTTCCGAAATCCGCCCATCCGATGGGGGTTTTGTCCTCCCTTACCAGTGCGCTGATCGCCTTCAACCCTTCTTCGGTGGACGTAACCTCTGAGGCCGACCTCTACCATGCCATCGTAAGGCTGCTGGCAAAATTCCCGGTACTCGTGGCCTGGACCCTCCGCAAGAAAATGGGCCTGCCCCTTGATTACGGGGACGACTCCCTGGGCTACGTGCAGAACATCCACAAAATGATGTTCAAACGCCCGAACCGGGAGTACCATACAAACGAAACCATCATTGAAGCGCTCGATAAATTGCTGATCCTCCACGGGGACCACGAACAGAACTGTTCCACTTCCACGGTGCGGATCGTCGGGTCCTCCCATGCCGGCCTCTTCGCTTCGATTTCGGCCGGGATCTCGGCCCTATGGGGGCCGCTCCACGGGGGGGCGAACATGGCGGTCCTCAATATGCTCCAGGCGATTCAGGAGGACGACGGGGACACCAAAAAATACATGGCCAAGGCCAAGGACAAAGACGACCCCTTCCGCCTGATGGGATTCGGCCACCGGGTCTACAAGAATTTTGACCCCCGGGCCCGCATCATCAAAAAGGCGGCCGATGAAGTCCTGGGACAACTCGGGGTGGAAGACCCCATCCTGAGCATCGCCAAAGGCCTTGAAAAGGAAGCCCTTGAAGACCCGTATTTCGTGGAGCGCAAACTCTACCCCAATGTGGATTTTTACTCCGGGATAATCTACCGTGCGCTGGGGATCCCTGTGGATATGTTCACGGTTATGTTCGCCCTCGGGCGTTTGCCCGGGTGGATTGCCCAGTACCGCGAAATGAGGTTGAAAAATGAACCAATCGGACGACCCAGGCAGGTCTACATAGGGGAAAACAAGCGTTCCTTCATCCCTCTGGATAAACGCTAAAACTACTTTCATAGAATAA
>CAZUZE010000014.1:0-19831 GCA_964624565.1 uncultured Robiginitalea sp. | reverse complement strand
ATTGCCGGGGCCGGACGCGAGCCGCTCGTGGTGGGGACCGCCATCATCATGGAAAGCGGACAAACCTCCGGTTTGATCGAAGGGGAGACCGGGGTGTTTAAGTTCGAGGTGACCAACAAGGAGAAAGCCCCTGACATGGAGAATTACGCACCCTATGCCCTGAACCTGCAAAACAGCCTCAGTGGCCGGGTGAACATGGAAGTGTACAACGCCCTCAAGGATAAAGCTGAAATCGTGGACAACCGCTCGGTTTTCTACTAGGCCGCAGCAGCAATTCATTAAAAAAGCCCCGTAAAACTTTACGGGGCTTTTTTAATGGGCTCTTTTCCGGGTGAGCTGTCAGCGGATGAATTCGCCATACCTGCGTATGACGGAATACCCTTTGTTCCTGAAGTATTCCCTGCCTTCGTCCGCGCCGGTGGCCAGGATGAAATCCCCGCCCCAGGCTCCCAGGCTCTTCACGCTGCCGGGGTAATCCCTGAAGAGTCGTGCCTTTATGGGCTCCATGGCAAGCAGGTGCCCGATCAGCGCTTCGTGGGCATCCATCAAACCCCCGAATGCCTGGAGGTCAGTGACCCCTGCCATTTCCCGGCTGAGGGCCGATACGGCTTCAATCGCTTTTTGGGGCGGCGCCCCGGCCTTTCTGTACCGCGCAATGCCTTCCCGGCTGTCCTGTTTCTGATTGAGGTAGACAAAAAAGAGGTCTTCGGCAAAGGAAGGGGCAAAGGGGGCAGGGGTGATTTCGGGTACTTTTTCGGGGCGCAGGGTGTAAAAAAAAGGCCCCCCGCTCCGTGCTGCGGCGATATCGTACCCGCTGCCCCCAAGGGTCCTGCGCAGCAGCAGGTAGGGGTCGACCCCGGCCCAGTGCGCCAGGTTGGAAATCAGGGTGGATGAGGATCCAAGGCCCCATTCCCTGGGGAATTCAAGGGAGGTCTCCACACGGACCCCGTCGAGTTCCCGCTCAAAGGCAGGGTTTAAGTCCACGGCCTGGCGGAGCATGAAAAGCAGCCGTCCCCTTATGTCTTCGGGAAACCGGGTTGCAACGGTGCCAGCCTTTAATTCTGTGCCTTCAAAACGGGCCTCAAACCAGGGGGACCCGTTCAGGTCCCTGCTGACCCAATGCAGCCCTCCCGCCTCCGACCGGGCCACCTTAAGCCATTGTCCCTGCCGGGTGGGCAGGGCCAGGGCCGTGGCCCCGTCCAGGACCAGGTATTCACCTGAAAGAAGGAGTTTTCCGTGGCTGTAGTAGGATTTTGTCATTCCCGGGCCCGATAGGCTTCAAGGGCGCTAACCACAGCGTTGTGGGTGGCCGTATTCGTTTTAAAGTATTCGATCATCGCCGTTTTCTCCCCTGGGGTGGCAGCGAGCTGGTTCAGGATATTGAGCAGGTGCATTTTCATATGGCCCCGCTGGATCCCTACCGTGACAAGGGACCTCAGGGCGGCAAAGTTCTGGGCGAGTCCCGCCACTGCGATCACCTGCATCAGTTCCCGGGCAGTGGGTTTTTCCAGGATCTCATGCACCAGGCGCACCAGGGGATGCAGGGTGGTAAGCCCCCCAACGGTCCCCAGGGCGAGGGGGATGTCCATCCAGAACCGGAATACCCCGTTTTTGACTTCTGCCCGGCTCAGGCTCCGATAGGTCCCGGTCCGGGCTGCATAGGCGTGGACCCCTGCCTCCACTGCCCGGAAGTCGTTCCCGGTGGCCAGTACCACGGCGTCGACCCCGTTCATGATGCCTTTGTTGTGGGTGACTGCCCGGAAGGGTTCGCAATCCGCAACGGCCACAGCCTGCACCATTTTCCGGGCAAAGTCGGCCCCGGAAATCCCGGATTCTTCCTCCAGTTCGGCTACCGGACAGGAGACTTCGGCCCGAACCAGGCAGTTCGGGACATAATTGGAAAGGATGCTCATCAGGATTTCGACAGGCCGCTCCATCCCGGCAAACGGGGGATGGTTTTCAGCCTCCCGCACCAGGGTGGCCGCAAATTGTTCCAGGCAGGAATTGATAAAATTGGCCCCCATGGCATCCAGGGTTTCAAAACGGCAGTGCAGCTGGTAGTACCCCTCCAGCTCAGAGGTTTTGTCCCGCAGTTCGATCCCGGTGATGCCGCCCCCCCGTTTCTCCATGTTCCCGGTGAGGGGGCCGGCATCCGCCCGGAGGGTGGGAATTATCCCGTCGATGAATTTTGCAAGTTCGGCGGAATCCCCGAAAAAGAGGAAATGGACCTGACCGATTTTTTCCGTGCCCAGCACTTCGGCCCGAAACCCGCCCCGCTCCAGCCAGAATTTGGCGGATTTGCTCGCTGCGGCCACCACGGAACTCTCCTCAATGGCCATGGGGATGGCATAGAGCCTGCCGTTGATCAGGAAATTGGGGGCCACCCCCAGGGGCAGGTAGAAATTCGTAAGGGTGTTCTCGATGAATTCGTCGTGCAATTGCTGCAGTTGCTCATCGCCGTTCCAGTATTGCTTCAGCAGGGCAATCGTCTCTTCCGGATGTGTGGTATATTCCCGGGCAATCCAGTCTATCTTTTCCTCTTTTGACAGCTTGGAAAACCCTTCTACAGCTCGGTGCATCAATGTGATTTTACAGGGTCAAAGATAGGGATTCAGGGGTAATTCCACAGCCGGTTCAAAAGGCCCGGGAGGGATGAATAAAAAGCACGTTTTATGGTATATTTTGGCAAAATATTCATAAACTTGGGAGATTTAAACCCCCTTTTTAGCGATTTATGAAAAAACACTTAGCGATAGCACTTCTCCTGCTGGTATTCGGGCTGGTGCTCTCCGCACAGCAGAGGAAAATCACCCTGGAGGATATCTATGGGGGCACTTTCAGCACTGAGGGCATGGAGGTGCTCCGGTCCATGAACGACGGACAACATTACACCCTGCTCACTTCGGACCGGACAAACCGGACGAGCAGCATCGACAAATACCGGTATGCCACACAGGAGAAGGTGGCCACCCTGCTCGCTTCCGATGCCGCAGGGGACATCCCTTTTTTTACCTCTTACGCCTTCAGTGCGGATGAGAACAAAGTATTGCTCGCCACAGAGGTGGAACCGATTTACCGCAGGTCACGGCTGGGGATCTATTACGTTTACGACTTTCAAAGCGGGGCGCTGACCCGCGTCTCGGGTGAGAAAATACAGGAGCCCACCCTTTCCCCCGCGGGAGACCACGTGGCCTACGTAAAGGACAACAACCTGTATGTTCTCGACCTGGCCTCCGGGGACCTGAATCAGGTGACAAGCGATGGCGCTTCCAATGCGATCATCAACGGGGTTACGGACTGGGTTTACGAGGAGGAGTTCTCTTTTGTAAGGGCTTTTGACTGGAATGCTGACGGGGACAAAATCGCCTTCCTGCGCTTCGATGAGCGGGAGGTGCCGGAATTCTCCATGGACGTTTACGGGCAGGGGCTTTATCCCGAACCCTATGAATTCAAATACCCCAAGGCAGGGGAGGCGAATGCCAGGGTCAGCCTGCACATCCACGACCTGCGGTCCGGCAGTACCCGCGAGGTTTCCCTTGGGGATCCCTACTACATCCCGCGGATCAAATGGATGAACCACCCGGAGCACCTGAGCGTGCAGACCCTGAACCGGCACCAGGACCGGCTGGTACTCCACCGGGTCGACGCCTCCACCCTGCAGGTCGGCACGCTGCTGGAGGAAACCGACAACGCCTACGTGGATGTCACGGATAACCTGACCTTCCTCCCGGACGACCGCTTCATCTGGACAAGTGAAAAGGACGGGTACAACCACATTTATTTGCACGATCCCCAGCGGGGCAGGGAGCTGCAGCTGACCTCGGGCCCGTGGGAAGTTACTTCCTATTACGGGTATGATGCCCGCAAGGGTCGGATATTTTACCAGTCTTCCGAGGAGGGCTCCATCAACAGGGACATCTACAGCATTTCCGACAAGGGGAAGGGCAAGCGGAGGCTGAGCGCAGGTGCCGGCACCCACCAGGCCGCCTTCAGCAGTGACTTCAGTTACTTCATCAACACCTTCAGCAATGTGGATACCCCCCCGGTGTATACACTTCACAGCGCCTCAGACGGAAAACTGATTAAGGAACTCCGGCACAACCGGGGGTTGCTCGAAACCCTGAAGGCCTATTCCCTGGCTCCCAAGGAATTCAGCACCCTTTCGGTCAATGGGAATGAACTCAACATGTGGATGATCAGGCCCGCAGACTTTGACCCGTCCAAAAAATATCCCCTGCTGATGTTTCAGTACAGCGGGCCAGGCTCCCAGCAGGTGGCAAACCGCTGGCACGGGGCCAATGATTACTGGCATCAGATGCTCGCCTCCGAAGGGTATGTCATCGCCTGTGTCGACGGGCGCGGGACCGGGCTAAAGGGCCGGGACTTCAAGAAAGTGACCCAGCTCGAGCTGGGAAAGTACGAGGTGGAAGACCAGATTGCAGCGGCAGAGGCACTCAGTTCCAGGCCCTACATCGATGCGGACCGCACCGGAATCTGGGGATGGAGCTACGGGGGCTTTATGTCCTCCAATTGCATTCTCAAGGGGAACGAGGTATTTGAAATGGCCATCGCGGTGGCCCCAGTGACCAGCTGGAGGTTTTACGACACCATCTACACGGAACGCTATATGCATACCCCCCAGGAAAACCCGGGGGGGTACGATGAGAATTCCCCCCTGAATTTTGCCGACAGGCTGAAGGGGAAATTCCTCCTGGTGCACGGTTCTGCCGACGACAATGTCCACGTGCAGAATACCATGCGGATGGTAGAGGCGCTTGTACAGGCCAACAAGCCTTTTGACTGGGCGATTTACCCGGACCGCAACCACGGGATTTACGGTGGGAACACCCGCCTGCACCTCTATAACAAAATGACGGAGTTTGTGCTCGAAAACCTGTAAAACAACCAAACCAAACCAATGAAGACAACAACGGATTCAATAGAAGAACAGCAGCTTTTCGGACACCCCAAGGGGCTGTTCTACCTGTTTTTTGCCGAGCTCTGGGAGCGATTCAGTTTCTATGGGATGCGGGCGCTGCTCACCCTCTATATGGTCAACGTCATCTTCGAGGCGCTGGCGGAACGGGACTATGCGGCTGCGGCGGTTTACTCAAGCTACGGATCCCTGGTGTATGCCTCCACGGTAATCGGCGGGCGTATTTCAGATACCATCCTGGGGATGCGGCGTTCCATCCTCCTCGGGGGGCTGCTGATGGCCCTCGGGCATTTTGTCCTGGCCATCGAGCACAATACGGCCTTTTACCTCGCCCTGGCCCTGATCGTCGTGGGGAACGGTTTTTTTAAGCCCAATATCTCGACCTTTGTCGGGTCGCTCTATAAGGACAACGACCCCCGGAAGGATTCCGGCTTTGTGATTTTTTACATGGGAATAAATATCGGGGCCTTTGTCTCCCCCCTCCTCTGCGGATGGTTGGGCCGGGAGTACGGCTGGCATTACGGTTTTGGCCTGGCGGGGATCGGCATGCTTACGGGCCTGCTCTTTTTCTGGAGCGGGCTGCGCAATAATGTCTTTGGCGACCGGGGGTTGGCCCCGAGCGAAGCGGTACTGGCCAAACCCCTGATCGGGGTGCCCCAGCGGATCATGGTCCCGGTCCTCGCCTTCCTGGTCGTGCCGGTGATCGCCCTGCTCCTGTCTTCCTACCGGCCATTGAGCCCGGAAGGCGGCTTTTTTGACGACCAGAACATTGTCAATGTCATCTTTAAGCTCATAGGGGTTTTCGTTTTGGGGTACCTGGGCTATATCATATTCAAAGCGACGGTGGACGAGCGCAAAAAACTCATTATGGCCGTGCTCATCACGTTGTTCATGACCGTTTTCTGGGGGTTCCACGAGTTGTCGGGAAGTGTCATCACCCTTTTTGCCGACCGGAATGTGAACCTGGAATGGATCGATGCAGCCCAGTCAAACGCCATCAACCCGGTGTTTATCATCCTGCTCTCCATCCCCGTTTCCCTTTTGTTTACCTGGCTCTCAAAGCACAACCTGAACCCCAGGACACCCTACAAGTTCGGGATGGGCCTGGCCTTTGCGGGCATCAGCTTTTACGTGCTGGCCCTGAGCGGGGGCAGTGCGGATGCGAACGGGATGGTCCCATTTTCGTATTTGCTCATAATGTACTTCCTGCTCTCGGTAGGGGAGTTGTTTATGTCTCCCGTAGGGCTTTCCAAGATTACCGACCTCTCGCCCAGGAGGATTGTCGCCTTTATGATGGGGGTATGGTTCCTCTCCTCTGCCTTTGCCTTCCAGATCGTGGGCTTTATCGGCAAACAGCTGGCCATTGAAAGCGACAACCCCGATGTGCGGGGGCTCGAAACCCTCGACGTCTATACGGGTGGGTTTGAGCTGATCGCCCAGTATGCCCTTGCTGCCGGTGTCCTCGTCCTGGTAACGGCCCCCTTTATGAAACGGTTGATGGGGAACGTACATTAGGCAAGGTCCCGGAAGCCCGGGTGTGGGGTTCGCCCCCCTGTTTACTCCAGCTGCTGTTCCAGTTCATAGGCGCCCTGAAGGGCAGTGGCGTGGAAGGGAACCCCCTTTAGGAGGCAAGTCCGTTCCCACCTCTTTACATCGCCCGTGTAGTTGCTGCCATCGGCGATGACCAGGGCCGGCCTCAGGGTGTGGAGCAGCCGTCCCAAATGAAGTTTCGGGGAACCGCTCAGCAGCAGGATGTCCGGTCTTCTTTCCAGGGGGGAATACAAACCGCTGCTGTCGAGGATTCGCAAATAGGTGCCCTGGCGTTCAAAGCTGCTGGCCAGGGGGGCGTATACCACTTCCTTCAGCCCCCAGTGTCTCAGGGCGTCATTTACCGTATACCGGACGGCGGCGGAATCCAAAGCAAACACCCTGAGGCGCCCCCCTTCCCGGAACCACAGGGCGGTTTGCCCTACCTGGTGGGGGATGATCCAGCTGCTGCGCTGCTGCTTTCCCGCTTCCTGATACACCCCGGCCGCCTGGAGGCCCAGCAAAAGCAATGCGGTACCGTAAAGAATCCTTTTGCGCCGCATCCGGAGATAGATGCCAAAGAACAGCACAGACAGGGCCGCGACAATACATTCCAGCCGGGTTACCGAAATGCCCTCAAAAAAGAATGCCTCCCGATCCGCAGCCCACTGGACATATCCGTTCATCGCCCCGAACAAGGTGTCCATCAGGCCGGCGAGCAATGGGGGGAGTGTAAAGAGCACCTGAAGCAACAGGCAGCCCAGACCCACTATCAGCAGGAGTCCAATTCCGGGGAGCAAAACCAGGTTTGACAACAGGAAAAGCCCCGGAAACTGGTTGAAATAATAAAGGGTCAGGGGCAGGGTGCCCACTTGCGCCGCCAGGCTTACCGCCAGGAGTTTCCCGAAATAATTCCAGGGCCGTCCCTTCAGGGGCCAACAGCGGAAAAGGTGGGGGTAGAAGACCACAATGGCCCCCACAGCGGCAAAGCTCAACTGGAACCCCGGCTGGAAAATCCAGCCGGGGTCGATGGCAGCCAGCATCAACATCCAGGAAAGACCCAGAAAATGCAGGGTCAGGCCGGGCCTGCCAAGGGTAAGCGCCAGGGCCACAAAGCTGTAAAGCAGTACGGCCCGTACCACGGACGGGCTGAACCCGGCGAGGAGCGCATATGCCCAGAGGGCCGAGACCCCCAGGGCCAGCCGGATCCCCCTTCCATAGCGGATCTGTTTGAGCGGGCTCAGGAGGGCGAAGAGAAATGCGGCAAGGATGCCTGTGTGCAGTCCCGAAATAGCGAGCAGGTGCAGGACCCCTGCTTTTTTATAGGCATCGCTGAGCAGCGGGTCCACCCCTGTCCGGTCCCCCAGGAGCATGGCCCTGGCAATTTGGGCCTGTTCCGGGCCCAGCCCCAGCTCCTCGAGGGCCCCAAGCAATTTCCCCCTTGTGTTTAACAGGGCCATTTTCAGCCCGTCCCGGTCCTGGCCGGTCAAGAGGAAGTCCCCGTTGGAGAGTGCCAGGCGGCCGCTGATCCCCTGGGATTCCAGATAGGCGCGGTAATCGAAGCCTCCCGGATTCAAAGGCCCCTTAACGGAAACGGGGAGGACCGGGGTTTTCAGGCACTGTCCCGGCACCGGCAAAATCAGGGAGCTGTCCTTCCGGAATTCGAGAAGGACCTTCCCCCGTGTGCGGTGGCCGTCCACTGAACGGATTTCCCCCCTGTACCGATAGGAATACGCCCCGGGTTTCAGGGGTTCCAGGACGCCGACTTCAACGGAGCCCGTCTCCGCCCGGAGGCAGTTCAGGTAATGGCGCGGCTGGTTTTCGGGCAGTTCCCCCGCCATGGTGAAAAGTCCCAGGCCCATAAATGAGATCCCGGCCAGTCCCCAGTACAGGTTGCGCAGGGATCCGTAAAGTGCTGCTGTGAACAGGAGCAGGAGGAGGACGGCCAGGGTAGCAGCCATGGCCATGCTGGGTCTGAATACCTTTCCCAGGACAATACCTGCCCCCAGCATTCCGGAAAGGTAAAGGGACACCCCGGTATGCGATGACATCCCTAGAAGAGGCGGGTTGCTTTTACAAAGGCGTGATTCCAGTACCCTTCGCGCAGGGAAGAGACGATCACGCCCCTTGAGGTCGTGGAGTGTATGAATTTGACCTCTTCATCCTGCACATCCACCACCAGCCCCACGTGGTTGATCTTTTTGCCGCGCCGTGTTTTGAAGAAGAGGAGGTCGCCTTTGCGCACCTGGTCCACTTTCACTTTCCTGCCTTCTTCCGACAGCATTTCGGAGGTGCGGGGCAGGGGGATGTCGTGTTCGAGGAAGGAGGTATAGAGGAGTCCCGAGCAGTCCATGCCCTTGCGGGTGGTCCCCCCGTGACGGTACCGAACCCCTGTAAAGGTCAGGGCGGTTTCCACCACGGCATCCGCAGGGGTTTCCTCAATGGGGGCAGTGTGTTCCGCCGGGGGTTCCGCCGGCACGTCGGTGGTGGTTTCAGGTGCGGTTTCCGGGGTGCCACCTGCTACATGAACCCTCCTGTCTTCAGAATAACTCGTATTCTTTTTTACAACACCACAACGCGTCAGCATCAGGCAGGCAACCAGCAAGAAGAAGGATTTTCTCATCAATTTCTACAGCCCTAGGCAGTTGCTAAGTTAGGAATTTCACCAAAGATGCGAATCACCGCATCCCGGTACCCGCCAAATTAGCTCCCCCTGCTGAAATCGACAATCAGTTTTGCGGCCTTGTCGCTGGCGCCCGGGCCGCCCAGTATTTCGCGAAGTTCCTCACAGGCGGCCAGCTGTTCGGCCCTTCCCGGATCCTCCAGGATTTTATCGAGTTCCCGGGTCAGGTTATCGGGCGTGAGCTCCCCCTGGATCAGCTCGGTGACCACCTCCCGGCCCATGATCAGGTTGACAAGGGAAATGTAGTCCAGCGTGATGATCCGTTTGGCGATCTGGTAGGAGATCCAGTTCCCTTTGTAACAGACTACCTGGGGGACGTTTAGCAGGGCCGTTTCAAGGGTGGCGGTACCGCTGGTGACCAGGGCCGCGTGGGCCGTTGCCAGCAGCGGATAGGTCATGTTCATGACCAAACGGGCGTCCCCGTTTTTCAGGAACGGATCGTAAAATTCAGGGGGGGTGCCCGGTGCCCCGGCGATCGCGAACTGGTATTCCGGGAACCGGGCGGTCTGTGAGAGCATGACCGGGAGCATTGTCGATATTTCCTGGGGTCGGCTGCCCGGTAAAAGGGCGATGATCGGTTTGTCGGGGGACAGTCCGTTTTCCCTGCGGAAGCTGGCGGTATCGACCGGGGGCCGGTCCCGGAGCGCATCGAGCAGGGGATGGCCC
Source organism: uncultured Robiginitalea sp. (assembly GCA_964624565.1). Classification (GTDB taxonomy): domain Bacteria; phylum Bacteroidota; class Bacteroidia; order Flavobacteriales; family Flavobacteriaceae; genus Robiginitalea. The sequence goes on along the minus strand of CAZUZE010000014.1, from coordinate 10,019 downwards.
ACGAAGTGTACGGGAATCCCGTGTTTTTTTTCGTAAAAGTCCTTCTCGAATGGCAGGATGACGTAAAGGGCGTCGATATCCCTGCGGATCTTTTTCACCCGTCCCTCACGCGACGCCCAAACCTGGGGGGAGATGTAGTAGTGTGTGCGCAGCCCCTTTTTCCGGGCCCATTCCGCAATCCGGAGGTTAAACCCCGAGAAATCGATAAAGATCAGGGCATCCGGCGCAAATGCCTCGATGTCCTGTTTGCAAAAGGACAGGTTCCGGAAAATGGCAGGCAAATTGGCGAGGACCTCCAGGAACCCCATGAAGGACATTTCCCTGTAGTGCCGCACGAGATCCCCCCCGGCATCCCGCATCCGGTCCCCGCCCCAGCAGCGCACCTTTGCCTCCGGGTCGTTGCGGAAGATCGCCCGGATCAGGTTGGAGCCGTGCAGGTCCCCGGATGCCTCCCCGGCTATGAGATAGTACTTCACCCCTAAAATATTTTGTAGTAAAGGATGACCAGGGCCGTCAGGACCGTCGCCAGCAGGACGCCCCTGGCGCGTTCGTCCCGCCGTATTTTCAGGAACCCGAAGAAGGCGAGCAGGTTCAGGATGGCCCCAAGGGCCAGCAGGCTGCCCACGTGTTCCGCTTCCACCGCAGCCTGAAAGGTCTCGGAAATCCCCAAATCCGAAAACAGGAGGATATAGAGCAGTACGCCAAGGGTGTTTGCAATGATGCCCACTGCAAAGCCAATGGCCATTTCCCGGTATTTTGTTTTTTTATTCATTGAGTGTCCAGTTGTTGAGGTCCTGAATAGCGTGGTGGGCGGTGAGGTCGAACTGGGTCGGTACCACGCTGACGTAGCCCTGGCTCAGCGCCCAGTGGTCCGTATCCTTCCCTTTGTCCAGCAGTTCAAATTCCCCTGTCAGCCAATAGTATTCCTGTCCGCCGGGACTCATGCGCTTGTCAAAGCGCTCTTTCCAGTTGGCCCGCGCCTGCCGGCAAATGCGGATGCCGCGCACGGGTTCCCCCTTGGTCCTGGGGATGTTGACATTGAGGACAACCCCCGGGGGAAGGCCCTTTTCGAGGGCCTGGGCGGTAATCTTCAAAACCGCCTCCCGGCACGGGTTGAAGTCCGCTTCCCAGGAATAGTCGCAAAGGGAGAAGCCGATGGCGGGGATCCCTTCGATACCGGCCTCAATGGCCGCGCTCATGGTGCCGGAGTAAATGACGTTGATCGAGGCATTGGAGCCGTGGTTGATCCCGCTCACGCACAGATCGGGTCTCCTGGGCAGCAGTTCCTGCAGGCCCAGTTTTACGCAATCTGCGGGGGTTCCGCTGCAACTGTATTCCTCAGGTGCCCCGTGCTCCGGGTCTATGACCACCTTCTTGGAGTACAGGGTGCTGTCGATGGTAATGGCGTGTCCCATCCCCGACTGCGGGCTGTCCGGAGCCACGACGACCACATCCCCCAACTCGCGCATAAACCGGATTAACATCCGCAGCCCGGGGGCGGTAATACCGTCGTCATTGGTAACCAGAATGAGGGGTTCGGGCATGTCCTATACTTTATGTGGCAAAAATACGTTTTTCATAGGATAGGACTTCCGGGGAACGCATTAACAAAAAATTAATGGCATTCTTCAGGCCTGGCATGGTTTTTTCAGTAATTTAGGGAGTTCATTACGTCAATGAAGGGGCTTATTTTCAAGGGCCTGGAAAAAAAAATTTAGATGAAAAGGAATTTTGTGTTTGCGTTTCTGATCCTGTTGATCGCTGTGGCTTCCTGCAGCTTTACGAACCGGTCTCCCGAATCGGATGACAAGGATAAATTATTGCTCGACCTGATAACCTATGTTCTGGAACGGGGGCATTACGAGCCAAAGGACATCAATGACGGTTTTTCGGTCAATGTCTTTACGGATTTTATCGACGAACTCGACCCTACCAGGAGGTATTTCCTGCAGGAGGACCTCGAGGAGTTCGAACAGTACAAGTACCAGATTGACGACCAGATCAAGAATACGGACATCTCGTTTTTCAACATCGTCTATGACCGCCTGATGCTCCGTATGGAGGAGGCCCGTGAAATCTACAGGGAAGTCCTGGACACCCCCTTCGACTATTCCCAGGAGGAGTATATCGACATCGATTACGAGAATGTGGGGTATGCCGCCGACCGGAAGGAACTCGCCGAGCGATGGAGGAAACAGCTTAAATACGCCACCCTGGGGACGTACGATTCCAAGCTCACCCTTTCCGAAAAGGAAGATGAGGGCAAAATGACCCCGGAGCAGGCTGAGCTTGCGGCCCGCGAGAGCACCCGGGAAACCCTTGAGGAGTATTTCGAGTTTATAGACGAGCTGGAGCGCAAGGACTGGTTCGTCCAGTATATCAATACCATCGTCGAGGAGTTTGACCCGCACACCCTTTATTTTCCACCGGAAGAGAAGGAGCAGTTCGACGTGCGGATGTCCGGGAGGTTTGAAGGGATTGGCGCCCGGTTGCAAAAGCAATCCGAAGGGGCCAAGATCGTCGAGATTATTTCGGGGGGTCCCGTATGGCGGGACCAGCGCCTGGACGTGGGGGATCAAATCCTCAAAGTAGGCCAGGACGGGGAGGACCCTGTCAATATCATAGGGATGCGGCTCTCTGACGCCATCAAGCTTATCAAGGGCCCCAAGGGCACCGTGGTGGACCTTACGGTGCGCAAGGTGGACGGGACCGTGGAGGTGGTTTCCCTTACCAGGGACGTGGTGGAACTGGAGGAGTCATTTGCGAAATCTGCGATGATCATCAAAGAGGACCAGAAATACGGCCTGATCAACCTGCCTCAGTTCTACGTCGATTTTGACGACTACAACGAGCGGAATGCCGCTTCGGACGTGGCCAGGGAGATTGAGCGGCTCAAGGAAGAAAACATCCAGGGCCTGGTACTGGACCTTCGCGACAACGGGGGCGGGTCCCTGAAGACCGTCGTGGACATGGCCGGACTGTTCATCGAGGACGGGCCTATCGTACAGGTACGGTCCTCATCCAAGGACAAAGAGATCTACGAGGACAAGGATGAGCGCATCCAGTGGGATGGTCCCCTGGTCATCCTGGTCAATGAGCTTTCAGCTTCTGCCTCGGAGATCCTCGCAGCCGCCATGCAGGATTACAAGCGGGCCATCGTAATCGGGAGCAGGCAGACCTTCGGGAAGGGAACGGTACAGAACCTCATCCCCCTGGAGAGCATTGTGCGGAGCAACGAATACGGTGACCTGGGCGCCATCAAGCTCACCACCCAGAAGTTTTACCGCATAAACGGGGGATCCACCCAGCTCAAGGGTGTGGAAAGCGACGTGGTTGTCCCGGACCGGTACAGTTATATCGACCTCGGGGAGCGCGACCAGCGCAACCCGCTGCAGTGGGATAAGATCAGCCCCGCCAAGTACCAGCCCTGGGAAGGGTACATAGACTACGAAACGACCATCGCCCAGAGCGAAGCCCGGATGAAGGCCCACCCCCAGATCAGCCTTATTGAGGAGAATGCCCGGTGGCTCAAGGAACAGCAGGAGGAAACCCTGGTTCCTTTGAACTACGACGGATACCTCGAGCGCGAAAAGGAAAGCAAGGAAAAATCCCAGTATTTCAAATCCAAGATGGAATACGATTCGAAGTTGAACTTCAGCTCCCTTACCTATGAGCGGGAACTCTTTACCCAGGATTCGGTCCTGCGCGAAAAGCGCAACCGCTGGCACAAGAGCCTGGCAAAGGATGTGTACGTGGAGGAGGCCGTAAACGTCCTGGAAGACCTGAAGATCAACAACTTTAAAAAAGGGAAACTCGCGAGCAGGGTACAGGGGTAACCCTGGTTTTCGGGCGAGGACGGAGGCCTGATTTGAAAATCGGGGAGCCACTGTAACCAACTTCCCGAACGTACCCGTTAGTTCACACTTCACAGATATGGGGCGAAGGCGCATATCCAGGGACCAGTGGATCTATATACTGTTCATCTGGGTTATCGTGGCGGGCTTCTGGTGGTTTGAAAAACACGCCCCGGGAAACCCTTCCACCTCAGCCCCGGTGGCCGATGGAACCACCACCTATCCGCATGCTTTCCTCCCCGGATTGGGGGAGGGGGAGCGCGTTGCCCACGAGTACTTTACCCTTTCCTATATCGAGGAATACGAGCAGGCCGCCTGGGTCGCCTACACCCTGGACCGCACTCACCTGACCGGGGACGACCGGAAACGACCCTACTATATACAGGACCCCTCGGTGCGCACCGGGTCTGCGGACTGGCGCAATTTCAGGGGCTCGGGCTATGACAGGGGCCACCTTTGCCCCGCGGGGGACCGGAGGTTCTCCGAAGCGGCCTACAGCCAGACCTTTTACACCAGCAACATCAGCCCTCAGGACTCGGAGTTCAACGCCGGCATCTGGAACGAACTGGAACAACAGGTACGCCGCTGGGCCCGTCGCTATGGCAGGGTATATGTCATTACCGGGGGCGTCCTCCGGGAAGGCCTGAAGACCATCGGCAGTGAAGGGGTCGCCGTTCCACGGGAGTTTTACAAGGTGGTGATCCGGCAGGAGGGTGGGGATATCCGTGTCCTGGGTTTCCTGATGTCCAACCGCCCCTCGGAACGGGAACCCCGGGATCATGTGGTTTCACTGGATGAACTGGAGTCAGCGACGGGCCTTGACTTTTTCCCGGGGTACACTGAAGAGGAGCAGGAATCCCTGGAGAGGGAAGTGCTTGTCAGGTACTGGGATTTCTAGTTCCACTCTTTCAGCCGGTTGGCATCCAGCCTGAGGAAGATAAACATCAGGAGCGTAAAGCCGATTAACCCAGACCCCCCGTAGCTGAAGAAGGGAAGCGGGATTCCTATGGTGGGCAGCAACCCGATCACCATCCCGATATTGATGAAGTAATGGACCAGGAGAATTGAGACCACCCCGTAGCCGTACATCCGGCTAAATGGGTTTTTCTGTCGCTCCGCCAGGTGCACCAGGCGCAGCAGCAGGAGGGTAAACAACAGGACGACCGCGCTGGTGCCCACAAACCCCCATTCTTCCCCCACGGTGGTAAAGATATAATCGGTGTCCTGTTCAGGGACAAAATCCCCCTTGGTACGGGTGCCCTCGAGAAACCCCTTGCCGAAAAAGCCGCCGGATTCGATGGCTTTTTCAGACTGATAGGTGTTGTACCCGATGGTCTTTCGGATTTCCTCCAGTTTGTCAGGGTCCTTTTCCAACCTGAGCCAAAGGGTGAAACGGTCCCTGTGCCGCTGTTCGAATACATTTTGAAACACAAAATTGACCGAGAGGGAAAACACGAGTGTCAGCACGTAGAAGCCGATGACCGGGGCTACCGGGATCCGGACAGAAGGTCGCTTCAGGAGGAAGACCACCCCAACGATCAGGGCCAGCCCGATAGCCACCCAAACCGTGCCGAACATCAGGGTGGTGATAAAGATCAGGATGGCGAGGAGGCCGATTCCGAGATACCACAGGGGTAGCCCTTCGCGGAAAAGGACAAAGATCAGCGAAAAGAATACCAGTGCACTCCCGGGATCGGGCTGGGGAATGATCAGGATGGCCGGAAGCAGAAAGATCAGGATGGAGGTCAGCTGGTCCTTCCGCCTTTTGATATCGGTCTGGATGTCACTGAGGTATTTGGCCAGCGCCAGGGCCGTGGCTGTTTTGGCCAGCTCAGAGGGCTGCAGGTTCAGGAACCCGAGGTCGTACCAGGAGGTGGCTCCCGCGATGGTCTTGCCGAAGGCGAACAGCCCGAGCAGGAGCAGCAGGGAGATGATGTAGAAGACGCTGGAGAATCGTTCGTAAAAGCTCGCCTCCAGGGCCATTACGAGGATTATGGTGACCAGGCTGATCGCTATAAACAGCAATTGTTTGCCATAGCGCTGGCTGAGGTCAAAAATGGATGAGCTGGATTCGCTGAAGGTGCTGGAATAGATGTTGAGCCAGCCGATGAAGATGAGCAGGAAATAAATCAGGACGCAAACCCAGTCAACCCTTCGCAGCGCGCTCCTACCAGACATACTCGTTGATCTTGAATTCCGATCCGCTGTATGGTTTTGCGTATTCGTGTTCCAGGGTCTTCTCCAGCATGCGCTTCTCAAGGTCTTTCCGGCTGATCTCCCCGTTGATGTATTTTTCGATCAGCAAAGAAGCGATATGCCCGGCATACCGGGCCCCGTAATACCCATTTTCGATATAGACCGCCAGGGCGATTTTTGGGTTGTCCACAGGGGCAAAGGCCACAAAAAGGGAGTGGTCCGTCAGTTGGGTGCGGACCCCGTCGATTCGGGTGAAGTTCTCCACGGTCCCCGTTTTTCCTGCGATTTCAATCCCCGGGACCTGCAGCCACTTGGCGGTCCCCTTGGCATAAACGTCCGCCATGCCGCGCACCACGGGCTCAAAGTGCTCAGGGTCTATGGTGGTGTATTTTCGCTGGGTGTATTCCGGCTTGTCGATGGGTTCTTTCCCGATCTTTTTGAGCAGGTGGGGGGTGTAGTAAAACCCCCTGTTGGCAATGGCAGCTGTCATATTGGCAAGCTGGATTGGGGTGGCCGCAACCTCGCCCTGGCCGATGGAATTGGAGATGATGTACGAGGAAGACCAGCGGCCATCGCCATAGACCTTGTCGTAGTATTCCTTATTCGGGATTCGTCCCGGGCGCCCCGTGGGGAGATCATAACCCAGGTAATCCCCGAGGCCAAAGCTCCTCATGTGCTTTTCCCATACGTCCATCGCCTGGTCAGTGGTCTCAAAACTCTCGTAAAACTTGCGGAAGGTCCCTGCAAAATAGGCGTTGCAGGATTTGTAGATCCCGCTGTTCATGGTGCGCAGGCCGCCCCCGCAGTGGCATCCCCTTTTGGTGCGGCCCACGTAGAACCCGTTGTAACAGCGGAATGACGTTTCCGTGGTAATGACCCCTTCCTGTAGCGCGGCCAGTGCCTGCAGCGTTTTGAAGGGCGATCCGGGGGAGGGTTCCGCCAGGATGGCCCGGTCCCACGTCGGTTTGGAGATCGTGTCGTTGTGCAGGTTGCTGTAGTTCCTGGACCGTTCCCGCCCGACCAGCAGTTCCGGGGTGTAGGTGGGTCCTGAAATCAGGGCGAGGATCTCCCCGCTCCCGGGCTCGATCGCCACAATTCCCCCCCGTTTTCCCACCATAAGGCGTTCCCCGTATTCCTGCAGGTCCTTGTCCAGGGTGATCTGTATCTCGGTCCCCGGTTTGGCAAGGGTATCCCAGCTCCCGTCCTTGTAGGGCCCGATGACCCTGTTAAAACGGTCCTTTTGAATGTACTTTTTTCCCTTGCGCCCCCTGAGGATTTCCTCGTATTGTTTTTCGATGCCCGTGCGTCCGGTCAGCTCCCCGAGCTCGTAATAGGGATTGCTCTTCAGGTCCCATTCATTGACCTCGCTGATGTATCCCAGCACGTTGGCCCCCGCCCCGGTGTCGTAATCCCTCAGGGAGCGTTTTTCAATGTAGAATCCCTTGTATTTTCGCATTTTCTCCTGCAGGCTGGCATAATCCTCCTTCGAGAGTTGGGGCACCAGAACGGAGGGGAGGCGGGGAGAGTAGATCCGGGCCTTCTCCATCCGGGTGAGGAACAGTTCTTTTGTAATGCCCAGCATGGAACAGAATTCCAGGGTGTCCAGGGGTTTGACCTCCCTGGGGATGACCATCACGTCGTAGGCCGGTTGGTTGGCGACAAGCAGTTCCCCGTTCCGGTCGTAGATGTACCCGCGTTCCGGGTAGTCGTATACAATGGTCACTGCCGGGTCTTCGAGAATCTGGTTGGGGGAGACGCGAAAGACCTGAAGGTAGGACAACCTGCTGAGGAAGGTGATCCCTATCAGAATGATAATCGATGACAGTACCAGTTTTTTCATTTCATTACCCGGTAATGTGTGTTATTCCTTTCTTCCCAGAAACAGGGCGATGAGCAAAACGCCAAATACGAATGTGCTGACGCCCGTAAATAGGACCCGTTTCAAAATTAAGAGCAAATTGGGCAAACTAAAAATTTCCAGACCAAAGAAGGTCAGGTGGTGGATCCCTATTAATAACGCCAAAAAACTGTATTGTTGTACCCGGGTGGAATTCGCGATGCGGAAATTCTGAAATTCCATATTGACCCCGAAAACAAAGCGCATAATGGGGTACCTGAAGAAGGCTGTTGTGAGCGATGCGGCGGTGTGCAGGGCCATGGTATCCGAGAACAGGTCCACACTGAAACCCAGGAGGAAGGCTAGGGCGATGAGCACTGTCCGGTTTTCCTGAATGGGATACCAGTAAAAGAACAGGATATAGATCATGGGGTTGATGCTCCCCAGGATGTTCAAATGGTTAAAGACCAGTACCTGTGCCAGGACCAGGCCGATAAAGCGTATCGCCCCCCAAACGTACTTATCTGTCATCGGCAACCTCTTTTTCCAGGTTCAGTATTTCGGGCCTTTTCCGGTTCCGGATGATGTACACATGCCTCAGGTTGGTCATGTCGTTGAACAGCCGGACATTGATCCTGTAGGAGCTTCCCGCCTGGTTGAGCTGAAAATCGACTATGGTCCCGATGGGGATGTTCTCGGGGAAGATGCTGGACATGGCCCCGGTAACGATCGTGTCCCCTGCTTTCATGGGGGCGGGGTCGAGGCGCGGGATGTCCTCCAGCTGCACGACTTTGTAATCGTTCTGGTCCCAGGTCAGGGAGCCGAAATAGTCGGTGTGCAGGATTTTTGCGTTGATGTTGGACTTGGAGTTCAGCACGCTCTGGACCGAGGCATAGCCCGAGCTGCTTTTCTCCACGATCCCGAGGATGCCCCTGGAGGTAATGACGCCCATATCCTGGAGCACACTGTCGTTTTTCCCCCGGTCCAGGGTGATGTAGTTGTCCGGTTCGGCATAGCTGTTCTTGACCACGCGCGCCGGGAGCACCTCATAGGTCAGGCGGGAGGTGTCCATTTCGATCGTATCCCGGGGCCCCGAATTGAATACAAGGGTTCTCAGTCTCTGGTTCTCCTCCAGGAGTTTCTCATACTCTTCCCTCAGGTTAAAGTATTCCCGGACTGAGGCATTCATACTGTAGATGCCCCCCGTAAGCCAGTTGGCCGAATTGAAGTACCGGGCCTGGTGGTAGCTGTTGTTCTGTATGGTCAGGAAAACGGAAAAGGTAAAGAGCAGTACGTAGAGCAGCGTATTCTTATTGTTTAGAATAAAATTGATGATGCGTTGCATGCACGTGCCCTAAAATATGTCAGCAGGAAGGGGGTCCCTGCCCGAATTACTTGATAAGGATGCTCTTATATCGTTCCAGGTTTTTCAGCGCGATGCCCGTACCCCTTACAACCGCCCGGAGCGGGTCTTCTGCGATGTAGACAGGAAGGTCGGTTTTCTGGGAAAGGCGCCGGTCCAGGCCGCGAAGCATGGAACCGCCCCCTGCCAGGTAGATCCCGGTATTATAGATATCGGCAGCGAGTTCCGGGGGTGTCTGTGAGAGGGTTTCCATCACGGCGTCCTCCACCCTCAGGATCGATTTATCAAGCGCTTTTGCAATTTCGCGGTAGGTGATGGAAACCTGCTTCGGTTTTCCGGTAAGCAGGTCGCGGCCCTGAACGGACATCTCGTCCGGGGGCGATTGCAGATCTTCCGTGGCAGACCCGATTTTGATCTTGATATTTTCAGCTGTGCTCTCCCCGACATAGAGGTTGTGCTGGGTCCGCATGTAGTAGATAATGTCGTTGGTAAAGACGTCCCCCGCAATCTTGACGGACTTGTCACAGACGATCCCGCCGAGGGCGATGACCGCGATCTCCGTGGTACCCCCGCCTATATCCACGATCATGTTTCCTTTGGGCTGCATAATGTCCAGGCCGATCCCTATGGCCGCAGCCATCGGTTCGTGGATCAGGTACACTTCCTTTCCGTTCACCCGTTCGGCCGATTCCTTGACCGCCCGCATTTCCACTTCCGTGATCCCGGAAGGGATGCAGATCACCATCCTAAGGGCCGGGGGGAACCACTT
>CAZUZE010000013.1:0-20042 GCA_964624565.1 uncultured Robiginitalea sp. | reverse complement strand
TTTTAAATACTTTATGGCCACATCCCGGATTTCTTCACGGGTTATGGACCGGTAAATCTCGATCTCCTTGTTGATTAAGGAAGTATCCCCGTAAAGCAGGTAATTGGTCGCGAGGGAACCTGCAATTCCCGCTACCGTGGAATTTGCATTGACAAAGTTGTTCTCGAATTTATTGAGGAGTTTCTGATAATCATTTTCAGAGATAAGCCCCATCCGCAGCGCGGCTACCTCTTCTTCGATTTCTGTGACCAGGGTCTGGAGGGAGGTCTCCCCGACGGGAAGTCCGAAGATCACGTACATCCCGTAGTCTTCCTGCCCGATGTTGAAGGCGCTCACCTGCAATGCCTGTTTTTGTTCATCCACCAGCTTCTTGTAGAGCTTGGAGCTCCTGCCATCGCTGAGGTAGGTGGAGATCATGTCCAGGACCTTGGCGTCCCGCTCCCTGAAGCCAGGGGTGCGGTAGGCCACCAGGGCTGCCGGGATCTGTATGTTCGGGTCGTAGGCTTGTTTGCGGATCTCCTGGGTTATTGGAGTTTCCCCCGGGAAATTGCGCTCGATGTCCGCACCCCTTGGGATCGGCCCGAAATACTGGGCTATCAGGTTTTTGGTCTTGTCGATATCCAGGTCGCCGGCCACCACGAGCACCGCGTTGTTGGGCACGTAGTATTTTTTGTTGTAGGCCTGTACATCGGCAAGGGTCGCCTGTTCCAGGTCCTTCATGTACCCGATATTCGGGTCCTTGTACGGATGGTTCTCAAAAAGGGTTTCCCCGAGTACCGGAAGGATCTGGCCATAAGGGCTGTTGTCGTACCTTAGGCGGCGCTCCTCTTTGACCACCTCGATCTCACGGTCCAGGGCTTCCTGGCTGATGGTCGGGTGCAGCAAACGCTCAGACTCCAGCCAAAGGCCCAGTTCGAGGTTGTTTGAGGGGAAGAGTTCGTAATAATAGGTCCGGTCCTGGGAGGTATTCGCATTGTTCTGCCCCCCGTGGCTTGAAATAATTTCATCCCAGCCCCCGGTTGGGATGTTTTCGGAACCGTCAAAGAGCAGGTGCTCAAAAAGGTGTGCAAATCCCGTGCGCCCCTCGGTGCGGTCCTTCCCACCCACGTGGTACATGATGGACGTAATAATTACGGGGGCAGAATTATCCTGGTGCAGGATCACATGGAGCCCGTTGTCCAGGTCGTACTCTTCATAGGCTACTTCCTGTGCCTTCGCCATTGCAGCGACAAGCAGGAAGGCCACTAGTAATTTCCAGTTTTTCATCGAACAATTTTTTTGTTAGGAGTGCTAAGATATTTACAAATACCCAAAAACAAAAAGGGCGATCCCCCTAAATGGCCTATAAGGCGTCCGTCCTGCATTTAACAGTCCTTTATAACAAAATTGGCGTCCGAGTCCTTATCTTTTAAAGTGATAACCAATGCAACAACTCATGATGCGATTTGCCCTCCCCGTGCGGTTTGGACTGGCGACCTCCGGCAGCCTGATCGCCTATTTTCTGGTGCTGGCCCTTTTTCACCTGCACACCAATGTATTCTTCAGCCTCTTTAATGCCGTAATCACAGGGTTCGGCATCTTTGAGGCGATCAAGTACTACAAACTCGAGATGGGTCCGCGGTTTACCTATGGGGCGGGTTTTAAGGCCGGGATGACAACGGGTTTTGTGGCCACGATCGTGTTCACGTTGTTTTTTGCGTTCTACAGTACCGAAGTCAATACCGGATTCCTGCAGAACCTCTCCACCACCTTTTTCAAGGACTTCGAGGGTTTTGAAGCAATTGTTTTCTTTACGGTGGCCATAATGGGTTTTGCGACCACCCTTGCCCTGACCCTGACTTTTATGCAACTTTTCAAAGACAGCAATTCGCCAAAAAAATCTCCCTGAAATCCCTTTCTAATTACGGATTATCCACTATATTTGCACCCGCCTTAGCCAAAACTTCCAACGATGGAAGGTGGCGGGCCGAAAGTTCATTATTTTAAAACAACGCTATGTACGCAATTGTAGAGATAGCAGGGCAGCAATTCAAAGTTGCAAAAGACCAGAAGGTTTACGTACATCGCTTAAAGGAAGAGGAAGGCAAAAAAGTTGCCTTCCACAATGTTCTTCTGATTGGCGATGAAGCATCTGTAACCGTCGGCGCCCCGGCTATAGAAGGTGCCGCCGTCGAGGCGACAATCGTTAAGCACCTTAAAGGGGACAAGGTAATTGTCTTCAAGAAAAAGAGAAGGAAAGGCTACCGTGTCAAGAACGGCCACCGGCAGTACCTGACGGAACTGCGGATTGAGGGAATCCAGGCGAAGGGTGCCAAAGCACCTGCCAAAGAAAAGGAAGCCCCGGTCAAAAAGGAGGCCCCTGCCGCAGCAGCCCCTGAAAAGGCAAAAACGGCAAAAGAGGCAGCAGGCGCTGTGGTCGAAGACCTCAGCGGCATGAACGTGGCTGATCTCAAGGCCCTGGCCAAAGAGAAAGGCATCAGTGGGTTTTCTTCCATGAAGAAAGCTGAATTGCTGAAGGCATTGTCAGGAAAGTAAAGAATAACCGGGGGGTTCCCCGAAAAAAGTAAATATCATGGCACATAAAAAAGGTGTTGGTAGTTCCAAGAACGGACGGGAGTCAGAATCGAAACGCCTCGGGGTGAAGATCTTCGGAGGCCAGACTGCGGTTGCCGGGAACATCATCGTACGTCAGCGGGGTACACGGCACAATGCCGGTGACAACGTTTATGTCGGCAAGGACCATACCCTGCATGCGAAAGTAGACGGCGTAGTGCGTTTCAGCAAGAAGGCCGGGGGCAAATCTTTTGTTTCCATTGAGCCCATTGCAGAGGCATAGCCTCCGCATATTCGCTGTAATTTTATAGCAAAGCCCGTTTCACCATGGTGAAACGGGCTTTTTGTATCTGGAAGCTCACTTCCGTGCAGTTGGGGGACCCGGCCTTTATCCTGAACCCCGTCCCTGCTTCCGGCAGGTTTGGAAGGATATCAGCCCCATAGTCCGTCCACCTGCGGCCCTGACGGGTTGCGCGGGATACGCAGGAACCACAAAAAAACCCGGGGCAGCCCCCGGGTTTTCAAATTTCCACTGGCAGGTTTTTTAATACCGGTAGTATTCCGGCTTATAAGGTCCTTCCGGAGCCACCCCAATGTAGGAGGCCTGGTCGTTCCTGAGCACCGTAAGCTCTGCCCCCAGGCGATCCAGGTGGAGGGCCGCTACCTTTTCGTCCAGGTGTTTGGGCAGGGTATAGACCTTGTTCTCATAGCGCTCGTGGTGATTCCACAACTCAATCTGGGCGAGGGTCTGATTGGTAAAACTGTTGCTCATCACAAAACTCGGGTGCCCCGTGGCACATCCAAGGTTGACCAGGCGCCCCTCCGCCAGGACGATGATGTCCTTGCCATCGATGGTGTACTTGTCTACCTGCGGCTTGATCTCATCTTTGGTGTGGCCGTAGTTTTCATTCAGCCAGGCCATATCGATCTCGTTGTCGAAGTGGCCGATGTTGCAGACGATCGCTTTGTCTTTCATGGCCCGGAAATGCTTTTCCAGGATAATGTCCTTATTCCCGGTAGCGGTAATGAAGATATCCATGTGGGGTGCGACGGTTTCGAGCCGTTTTACCTCATACCCGTCCATACAGGCCTGCAGGGCGCAGATCGGGTCGATTTCGGTTACCGTGACAATGGCTCCGGCGCCCCTGAAGGAGGCGGCGGTCCCCTTGCCCACATCTCCATAACCGGCTACCACCACCCTTTTTCCGGCCAGCATGGTATCCGTGGCCCGGCGTACGGCATCGACGGCGCTTTCCTTGCACCCGTACTTATTGTCGAATTTGGACTTTGTCACAGAATCGTTCACGTTGATCGCAGGCATGGGCAGCGTCCCGTTTTTAACCCGCTCGTAAAGGCGGTGTACCCCGGTGGTAGTCTCTTCCGAAAGCCCGCGGATTTCCGCAGTGAGTTCCGGATAGTCATCCAGCACCATATTGGTCAGGTCGCCCCCGTCGTCGAGGATCATGTTCAGGGGCCTGCGTTCCTCCCCGAAGAACAGGGTCTGTTCAATACACCAGTTGAATTCCTCTTCCGTCATCCCTTTCCAGGCATAAACCGGTATGCCGGCTGCCGCAATGGCTGCGGCTGCGTGGTCCTGTGTGGAGAATATGTTGCAGGAACTCCAGGTGACTTCGGCCCCCAGCTCCACGAGGGTCTCGATCAGCACCGCGGTCTGTATGGTCATATGAAGGCAACCTGCGATCCGGGCGCCCTTTAAGGGCTTCTGTGCCCCGTATTCTTCCCTGAGCGCCATCAGGCCGGGCATTTCGGCTTCCGCGAGTTCGATTTCCTTCCGGCCCCATTCAGCCAGCGAAAGGTCCTTTACCCTATAGGGAATGTATTCCACTGCTTTTGTACTCATGATACCATTTATTTTTTTGATCTTTAAAAACCGGTTTTTTCCAGTGGCCGAAGCGCATACAATGCCCGATCCCCCTGTCGGATTACCCGGGTCCCAAAGATACGGATAAGATTATAAAGCAATGCCCCTTTACCAGACGATTCAAAAGGACGGAACATTTCAGGTGTACCTGTGGAAGATCGAGGAACCCGAATCCTGGCTTGCCGATGGGGTCTACCTAACCCCCCATTGCCAGGCGCGCCTGGAGGGCATGAAATCCGAACTCCACCGAAGGGGGTTCCTCAGCATACGGCACTTGCTAGCCCGGGCCGGGTATACAGATGCCGATCTCTATTACGACCCCATCGGCAAGCCCCACCTGGAGGACGGCACCCATATCTCCATTACCCATTCCTTTGGGTTTACGGGGATTATCCTGTCCCGCTCTGCGGAAGTGGGGATTGATATTGAAATGCAGCGCCCGAAAATTTTGCGGATCGCCCACCGGTTTACCCCCCTGGAAGAATACCGGACACTGGCCAACGAGGAGGCCCTGATTCGCAAGCTCACAATGGTCTGGGGTGCCAAGGAATCCGTCTATAAAGTAATGGGCATGCCGGGCCTGAGTTTTTTGAACCACATCCGGGTCGCGGATTTTGACCCCGGGCAGGGGCATACTTCCGCGGCGGCCCTTTTTAAAGGAGTAGATGCCCGGTTTGAAGTGTATTTTTCGGAATTTGAAGGATTTACCATGGCCTATGCCCTCCGGGAGTAGGCTTTCCCAGGATTCCCGTGGGCAGGGCACCTGAACCTATATCGGGAAGACCCCCTACCTTTGGCTTTTAAACACACACCTATGGATATTTCAGTTGAACTGACCTTCAGCCCCCTGCAGGAAGATTACGAACCCCATATAATCCGGTTTATAAAAGCCTTGCGTGACTCGGGCCTTACGGTGCTTGAAAACCCGATGAGCACGCAAATATACGGGGATTACACTGCCGTCATGGACGTCCTGAACCGGGAGCTGTCAACGAGCCTCGAGGGGGTGGGGCAGGGTGTTTTTTACCTGAAAATGGTCAAGACCGACCGGAGCGCCTATGAACCCCATTTTTGATTTTTTCTTCGACCCCTACCGGGAGCGCCCCGGGATGTTTATTTTCCTCGAAGCCATGGCGTTTGTATTCGGCATTGCCAGCGTGGTCCTCGCCAGGCGGGAGAGCATCCTGGTCTATCCGACCGGCCTGGTGGCCACGGTGATTACCATGTACCTTTTTTACAGGGACAGGCTGCTGGGGGACATGATGATCAATCTGTACTATTCCCTGATGAGTGTTTATGGCTGGTGGAACTGGTCCAGGAAAAAGGAGGGGGCTGCAGTGGTCAGTATTTCGCGGACCACCCGAACCGAAAAAGGGGTCGGGATTGCCTTGTTCCTCGGGGCTTCCGGGCTGAATTATCTCATTTACCGCCTTTTTGATGTAACTCTGGAAACATCCAATTACGTGGATATCCTCACTTCCGGGATCTTCTTCACCGCCATGTGGTATATGGCGATCAAAAAACTGGAAAACTGGACCCTCTGGATCGTGGCGGACCTGATCACCATCCCGCTGTATGCCTACAGGGGGTGGGGAATGTTGTCCCTTCAGTACCTCATATTTACTATCTTGGCCATCCAAGGATACAGGGAATGGAAAATGCGTTTAGACAAGAGCCTTCAGAGATCCTGAAAGTGGTCCTGTACGGGCCCGAATCCACCGGAAAGACCACGCTGGCCAGGGCCCTGGCGGCCCACTACCAGACCGAATGGGTTCCGGAATACGCCCGGGAATACCTGCAGGAAAAGTGGGACCGCACCGGGGAGGTATGCCAACGGGAAGACCTCCCGCCTATTGCAGCCGGGCAGATGTCACTGGAAAATACCCTGACCCGCCGGGCGAACCGGATCCTTTTTTGCGATACCGACCTCCTGGTCACCCGGGTCTACTCGGAAGCTTACTACGATGGATACTGTGATCCGGGAATCGCCAGATTCGCCATCGCAAACACCTACGACCTGTATTTGCTCACAGGAATCGACATCCCATGGGTTCCCGATGACCTGCGGGACAAACCGGAGGAGCGGCGGGAAATGTTTGAATCGTTCAAAGCCGCCCTCGTGGATTATAACCGCAGATTTATTATCTTAAAAGGCCCCCTCGAAAAGCGCCTAAAGGAGGCGACCCGCCATATAGACAAACTTTTATCCCGATGAATCCATTCACAGAGCAAGACCTTGACCTGTTGTCCCGAAAGGGAATATCCCCCGAAAAAGCCAGGGAACAGATTGAAACCTTCCGGGAGGGCATTCCCTTCGTGAGGTTGTCAAAAGCGGCTGTAGTGGGGGAGGGGATCCTCCGGCTTTCCGGAGAGCAGCAGGAGCAGCTTCGCAAACACTACCAGCAGCATAAGGATCAGCTTCAGATCCGCAAGTTTACACCGGCCTCCGGCGCAGCTTCGAGGATGTTCAAGGCGTTGTTTTCCTTTTTGAATAAGTACAGCCCAGGGCAGGAACCTCTTGAGGCCTACCTCGGCAGGCCCTCTCAAAAGGAAGTTCGCGTATTTTATGAGGGCCTCAGCCGGTTTCCGTTTTACGAGCAGATTGCGCAGGGACTGAAAGGAAACCCGGATACGCCGGGAGCGGGGTTCTATGCATTTGTATCCGAAATGCTCACGGAAAAGGGAAAGAATTTCGGCTTCTATCCGAAGGGACTGCTTCCCTTTCACCGTTATGGAAGCCACACCGCCACCCCGTTTGCGGAGCACTTGAGGGAAGGCGCCGCCTATGCGAGATCCGGGGACTCTTCCTCCCTCCACTTCACGATTTCCCCCCAGCACCGGGAGTTGTTCGCCAAGGCGGAAGAGGCCGTTGCAGCGGATATCAGCAGGGAAACGGGGTGTGATTTCCAAATTTCCTATTCGTATCAGAAGGAGGCGACCGATACCCTGGCCGTCACCCCGGACAACGAACCCTTCCGCGACGAAAGCGGCCAGCTGCTTTTCCGCCCCGGGGGCCATGGCGCCCTGTTGGAGAACCTCGATGAGCAGGATGTGGATCTATTGTTTGTCAAAAACATAGACAATGTAGTCCCAAGGCGCTCCCTGGCCGAGATTGCGGCCTGGAAGGAAGTACTTGCCGGATACCTGCTCCGGGTGCAGGCCAAGGCGTTTAGCTTTGCCCGTATGCTGGAGGACGGCACCGTGGACCACGATCTGCTCAAACGGGTGCACGCCTTTCTGGAAACCGGGCTGAATGTCCGTTTTCCGGATGCCTTTCCCGGCTATAGCCTGGAGGAGCAGATCGCGGTATTGCGCGATAAACTGGCCCGCCCCATCCGGGTTTGCGGCATGGTCCGAAACGAGGGGGATCCGGGGGGAGGCCCGTTCTGGATCACGGATGCCATGGGGAATGAATCCCTGCAGATCGTCGAATCGGCCCAGGTGGACCTGGAGAATGAACACCAACGGGAGGTTTTTGAAAGGGCCACCCATTTTAATCCCGTAGACCTGGTCTGCGGGGTCCGGGACGCTTTTGGCAGGAAATACGACCTTCGGAAGTTCGTCAACAGGAAACAGGGCTTTATCACAGGCAAGACCTTTGAGGGAAGGGAACTAAAAGCCCTGGAACTCCCCGGGCTATGGAACGGGGGGATGGCCTATTGGAATACGGTTTTTGTGGAAGTCCCGGGCAGCACCTTCAACCCGGTCAAGACCGTCAACGACCTTTTAAAGCCGGCCCACCAACCCTGACCCGGCAAAAAATCCGTACGGCACCTGTTTTTTTCCCGCCCGGATGTGCGTATCTTTGCCGCATCTCACAAGGGGTGCTTTGGTTTTTTTGGGTTTCACGACACTAAAAACCGGGCTGAGAGTATACCCGATGAACCTGGGCAGGTAATGCTGCCAAGGGAAGGACGAGAGCAGCTGCAGGCTGCCAAAGCCTGCAAAAATCTTTCCACACGGGTTGGCATAGTGCCGGCACATTCAACAAGCGCAGAATAATGGCCCCTTTTGTTCGTAAAAAAGATACGAATGAAAAAAATATTGGTCTTAGGGTGGTTCCTCGGCGCGGGATTTCTTTCATCAGCACAGGAAATTCCTGCAGATTCCACCGAATCGGAACAAATCACCCTTGACGAGGTACTCGTTTCGGCGGTTCGGGTGACGCGGGAGGCCCCTGTTACCTTTTCAAACCTCAGCAAGGAGCGCATCGCGACGCGGAACCTGGGTCAGGACATTCCCATACTGATGAATTTCCTGCCCTCCGTGGTATCCACTTCGGACGCCGGGGCAGGCATCGGGTATACGGGGATTCGGGTACGGGGCAGCGACGCCACCCGGGTGAATGTCACCATTAACGGGATCCCTTATAACGATGCGGAGTCGCAGGGGACATTTTGGGTCAACATGCCTGACTTTGCATCCTCCACCGAGAGCCTTCAATTACAAAGGGGCGTGGGGACTTCCACCAATGGGGCGGGGGCGTTCGGGGCCAGCCTGAACATCCTCACCGATGCCGTTTCCCGTGAGGCCTTTGCAGAATTTACGGGTTCCGTCGGGAGTTTCAATACGCACAGGGCAACGGCCAAATTCAGCACGGGTCTGCTGGGGGATCAGTTTGAATTCTCGGGCCGTCTTTCCAGGATTGCCTCAGACGGGTACATCGACCGCGCAGCCTCCGACCTGGATTCCTACTTCCTGCAGGCTGCTTACGTCAATAAAAAGACGCTGGTCAAGGCCCTGTTGTTCGGGGGGCACGAGGTAACCTACCAGTCCTGGTACGGCTTTGATCCCGATGTGCTGGGGGCGATCGGGGTGGACAACCGCCTGGAGACGAACCGGAGGTATAACATCGCCGGGATCCAGTTTGACCAGGAAGGGAATTTCGAGGGGTTTTACGACTCCCAGGTGGACGATTACAAGCAGGACCACTTTCAGCTGCACTGGAACCAGGAGTGGAGTGACGCCTTCCAAACCAATATCGCCCTGCACTATACCCGGGGCCGGGGCTTCTTCGAGGAATACGTCGATCAGTGGTACTATACCAACATCCTCTTTGCCCCGGATGCACAGCTCGCCTTCCTCGGGCTGGACAACCCGGTCATCGACGGAGAGGAGGTCAGCACCATGGACTATGCCCGACGGCGCTGGCTCGACAACGATTTTTACGGGACCGTATTTTCGGGGACCTACCGGAAAGGGCCCCTACAGCTGTTGTTGGGCGGAGGCTGGAATACCTATCGCGGGGATCATTTCGGGGAGGTGATCTGGGCGAGGTATTCCGGAACCCTCGAACCGGGGGACCGCTACTATGAGGATGATTCGCAAAAAGACGACCTCAATGTCTTTGCCAAGGCGAATTACCGCATGGGGGAGGACTGGCAGTTCTTCCTGGACCTGCAGTACAGGGGCGTCCGGTACCAGGCCAACGGGGAGCAGACGGGCCTGGTCGACGATCGCTTCCGGTTTTTCAACCCAAAGGCCGGGCTCACCTACCGCCTCAACCCGTTTCAAAACCTGTATTTCTCCTATGCAGTCGCCAACAGGGAACCCAACAGGAATGATTACGAAAACGGCAACCCGAAACCGGAGCGGCTCCGGGACTATGAACTCGGATGGCGTTATCAGAAGAACAGTACCCGCATCAATACGAACCTCTACTATATGAGGTACAGGGACCAGCTGGTCCTTACCGGGGACCTCAATGACGTCGGTGCCCCGATACGGGCCAATATAGGAGACAGTTACCGGCTGGGCCTTGAAATCGATGTGGATATGCCCCTGTTCGGTTCCTTCCGCTGGCAGCCGAATCTCGCCCTGAGCTCCAACCGGAATGTCGATTTCTTTTTCAGGAGGGACGGGGAGCTGACCAATCTTGGGAATACGCGCATCGCCTTTTCCCCTGAGGTGGTGCTGGGCAGCCGGTTGGTTTACAACCTGTCGGAAAACCTCCAAATGGCCCTGCTCACCAAATACGTGGGCGAGCAGTACATGAGCAATATAGAAGCGGCGAAGTCAAAACTGGATGCCTACAGCCAGACGGACTTCAACCTGCAGTATCACCTGAAGCCCTTTGACTGGGTTTCGGATATCGCCCTGACCTTGCTGGTAAACAATATTTTCGATGCCAAATTCAGTTCGAACGGGTATTTCTACACCTTCGATGATGATTTCAGCACCCCCGGCAGCGTGGTAACGGTAGAGGGGGCGGGCTTCTATCCCCAGGCCGGCACAAACTTCCTCGCGGGGGTCACCCTGCGGTTTTGACCAAGGGCCTAATTGGAGATGATAATGCTGTTCCCGCTGGCGGTCGCCCGGTACTCCAGCATATCGTAATAGCGGTTGCCGTCGTCCGGGCGGTCCAGTTGCTGGCCCGTGAAGAGGCTGTATTCAAAATCCTCGCAGGAGCAGCGCGCGTTCTGTCCGGTTATGGTCATGGTGGAACACGGATTCGGGCTGTGGTTCGGGCAGCTGGCCTCAAAAGCCCGGAAGATGTCAAAACCGGTATTCATCACAAAAACCCCCCGGATACCGGCACCCTCCGTGCCTATGAAAACCGGGTTTCCGATTGAGGTCAGCGGGCTGTAAAGAGGAAGGCCCAGATTGATTTCAAACCGGAAGCCAAATTCCTGCAGGTAGGGATTCCGCTGTTCGGTGTCGCTCTCACAACAAACGCCGGTCAGGAGCAGGAGTATGGGGAATAAAATGCGCTTTGCAGACATGCGTATCCTTTTGGAAGCCCTAAAATTCCGCAAAAAAAACCTATCTTTGTTCAAATCCTCTAAATAACTTACACATTATGTAGGTATTGACGGGGATTTTCTGTTTATAAAACGCAGACGCTATGAGTAAGGTTTCATATTACACGGAAGAGGGGCTGAAGAAGTTGAAGGAGGAGCTGAATCAGCTCAGGGATGTGGAGCGTCCCAGGGCTTCTCAGGCGATTGCCGATGCACGGGACAAGGGGGACCTCTCTGAAAACGCAGAATACGATGCCGCCAAAGAGGCCCAGGGCCTGCTCGAGATGAAGATTGCAAAACTGGAGGAACTGGTGGCCAATGCCCGGCTCATAGACGAATCCCAACTGGACACCTCGAAGGTGCTGATCCTCTCCAAGGTACGGCTGCGCAACCAGCAGAATAAAATGGAGGTGGCCTATACGCTGGTGGCCGAAAGTGAAGCCGACCTGAAAGCGGGGAAAATATCCGTGACCTCCCCGATCGGGAAGGGCCTTTTGGGAAAGCAAGTCGGTGAGGTTGCCGAGATTCAGGTGCCCAATGGCACCCTGAAGTTCGAAATTCTGGAAATCTCGCGCTGATCCGGCGCGGAATAGAGCGGGGAAACCTCCTCGGGAGCGACATGGGTTTTGTATCTTTACCTAGCTAAAATCCGGAACAATGCCCAGTATTTTTACCAGAATCATCAATGGGGAAATCCCCTGCTACAAAATTGCAGAGGACGCAGATAACTTCGCGTTCCTGGACATACAGCCCAATGCTCCGGGGCATACCCTTTGCATCCCCAAACGGGAAGTGGATAAAATTACGGAAATGGACCCCGAGGCCTACATGAGCCTGATGCGGTTTAGTCGCGAGGTCGCCCTTGCGCTCGAGGAAAGCATGGAGTGCCGCAGGGTGGGTATGACGGTGATCGGGCTGGAAGTGCCCCATGTGCATGTGCACCTGATCCCGTTGCGTGAAATGGCCGATGCCACATTTCAGCGGAAAGCTTCCCTGACTCCGGATGCTTTTGAGGCGATTGCGGAAAAAATCCGCTCGAAACTCAGGATGCCCCTGTGAGAAGGAGGTAACCAAGGCCTCCTACAAGCAGTATCCCCAGCAGGGTGAGAATGAAGAACAGTGGGCGGAACCGGGTTCTTGTTTTTTCCGGATTCAGTGCCTTCCGGAAGTACCCCACGCTTCTTTCGATATCATCGGTCCAGCTGACCGGATAAATCACGGTATTACAGGTATTGCACCTGAGTTCCTGGGTCACCTCTGAGGTAAACCGATCGATCAGGGCCCCCTGTAGGTGGGTTTGAAAAAAGGTGACCGTCAGGTCCTGGTTAAAGCACTCCGGGCAATTGTTGGTAATAGAGTGCCGGCTCAGGGGATATAGTTCTCTGCGGGCCATCCTAATCCACGGTTTTAAAACTCAGTTGCATTACGGTGCCTTCCTTTCCGGAGGAAAGCACTTTTATTTTGCCTTTGTGGTATTCTTCGACGATGCGCCGGACCAGCGACAAACCAAGGCCCCACCCCCGTTTTTTGGTTGTAAACCCGGGGTTGAAAATCTCCTGGAACTGCTTCCTTGGGATTCCGTGCCCCGTGTCACAAACCAGGATATTGACGGATTGGGTTCCCCCGAGGATTTCTATGGAAATCTCGCCCTTTCCCTTCATGGCGTCAATCCCGTTTTTCACCAGGTTTTCGATGGTCCAGTGGTAGAGGGACTCATTGAGCAGCACGGTGGCGGCCTCTACCCGGGATCGAAAGGTAAAGGTTACGAGTTTGGAACTCCGCGTCTGCAGGTAGTCAAAGGCAGTTTTGGTTTCCGACACAATGTCGCGGGGCTCGAGCCGGGGCATGGAGCCGATTTGCGAGAACCGCTCGGTAATGGTCTGCAGCCGTCCGATGTCTTTTTCGATCTCCGCCGTGATCCGTGGGTTGACGGCTTCATTTTTCAGCAATTCGTTCCACCCCAGGAGGGAGGTTAGCGGGGTCCCGATCTGGTGTGCGGTCTCCTTGGCCATTCCGGCCCACAATTTGTTTTGTTCCGAGACTTTATTCGTTTTGAAAAAGAAGAAAATAACTGCCCCGAAGAGGAAAATGATCAGCAACAGGGCTATGGGGTAATACTTCAATTTATTGAGGACCTCGGAGTTGCCGTAATAGAGGGTGGCCAGCTGTTCGCCCTGGTAGTCAATTTGAATCGGCTGGTTCTCTGCCCGGAAGTCGTTGATTTTTTCCCGGATGCGCAGGGTGTCTTCGGGGGGGACATTGGGCATGTTGTTGATCTTCAATGACCCGTCTGCATTTACAAGGATCATGGGGGTAGTCGTGTTGCTCTGGAACACCCTTAAATGGAGGGTCCCGAGTTCCTGGTCCTCCGGGGAGCGCAGCAACTCGGACTGGGCAGTGGCCCAGATCTCCATTTTGTGGCGTTCTTCCTCCTTGAATTTCCTGAAAAAGCTATTGGTATTCCAAAGGATCAGGCTGACGATTACAAAGGCGGAGATCAGCAAAAATGTATTTGAAAACTTCCCTGGAGGATTTAACGGCATACCCCTTTCTTCTGTCCTTAAAGATAACTGAAATTGAAGGGAAATGTTGTGAGAAGTGCGATTTTGACCTTCTGCTTTCAGGCAGTTTTCAATACCTTTGCAGCTATGAGTGATGCCTACCTGACCTTGTGGCCCGAGAAAATGGAAACCCGCGATTTGCATGGGTTTTTACTGGGGGCCGTGGGGCCAAGGCCCATCGCTCTGGCCAGTACGATGGATAGCGGGGGGACCCCGAACCTATCCCCCTTCAGCTTCTTCAACGTCTTCAGTGCCAACCCGCCCATCCTGATTTTTTCCCCTGCGCGAAGGGTACGGGACAACACGCTCAAGCATACGCTGGAGAATGCGATCGGTACCGGGGAAGTGGTCATCAATGTGGTCTCTTACGCCATGGTGCAGCAAATGTCCCTGGCCAGTACGGAGTACGACCGGGGGGTCAACGAATTTGAAAAAGCCGGGTTTACCATGCTGCCTTCGGAAGCGGTGCGGCCTTTCAGGGTCGGAGAGGCGCCGGTGCAGTTTGAATGCAGGGTTACCAAAGTGGAGCCCCTCGGTGATCAGGGCGGTGCCGGGAACCTCATTTTTTCAGAGGTGGTGCGGATGCATATCAACCGCGAAGTGCTTTCGGATACCGGCAACTTAGACCCGTATAAACTGGACCTGGTCGCCCGGATGGGCGGGGACTGGTATTCCCGGGCGGCCGAGGGCCTCTTCGAGGTCCCAAAGCCTCTTGCCTCGAAGGGGATAGGGGTGGATGCCATCCCTGCGGGGATCCGGCACAGCAAGGTCCTGACCGGGAACGACCTTGGGATGCTCGGAAACTATGAGGAGCTGCCGTCGCGTGAGGAAATCGCACTTTTTCTGGAGGCCCATCCGGAGATTCGGGAGATCCTCGGTACAGGCGACCAGGAGGAAGGATTGCACACCCGGGCGCGCTCCTTTCTGGAGCGCAAGGATGTGGGCGGCGCGTGGAAAACACTGCTGGCCGGGACGTCCTGACCGGGCAAAGGCCCGGTGGCGCGGGCCAAAGGCCGTTTAAGAAAAAAATAAATGTAGAAAAGCAATTGGAAATTATGGAAGTAAAAGGCACGATCAAAAAGATCGATGAGACAAAAACGTATGGCAATAACGGGTTCCGCAAACGGGAACTGGTCCTGACAACAGAGGAGCAGTATCCACAGCACCTGATGATCGAATTTGTTCAGGACAAGACGGATTTGCTGAACAATTTCCAGGTGGGCCAGCAGGTGAATGTAAGCATCAACCTGAGGGGCCGGGAGTGGGTCAATCCGCAGGGGGAGACCAAGTACTTCAATTCGATTCAGGGATGGCGCATTGAAAAGGTCGAGGCCGGGGAAGCCGGTGGGGGCAT
Source organism: uncultured Robiginitalea sp. (assembly GCA_964624565.1). GTDB lineage: Bacteria > Bacteroidota > Bacteroidia > Flavobacteriales > Flavobacteriaceae > Robiginitalea. Next base: position 4,952 of record CAZUZE010000013.1, on the reverse strand, counting down.
GCCGCCCATGCCGCCGGAGGATGCATTTGAACCCGCAGAGAATTTAAAGGAAGAGGACTACGACGACCTCCCCTTTTAAGGTTCCTTAGCCCACGGGCAGGCAGACCGGAAAACACCGGGTTGTTGTAGCCCTTTTCACGACATGTCCCTGACGCGCACTGTTGAACTGGTTTTCAGGCGATTTTTGCCGTCCCCCTTTGTCATTGCCCTGGTTTTGACGGGTTGTACCATGGGGCTCGCCCTGGTTTTCGGGCAGTTCCCCCAAAGCGGCAGTGTGTGGGGGGGCATGCTCAGTTCCTGGGAACGCGGCCTTTGGAACCGCGACCTCCTCGTTTTCGCCTACCAGATGATGCTGATCCTGGTGCTGGGGCATGTCCTGGTGCTCAGCCGCCCGATGGAGCGCCTTATCCTGCGGCTTACGTCCCTTACCCGAAGCGGGGCTTCCGCGGCCCTGATGGTGGCATCCACCACCATGCTCGTTTCGTTTTTCAATTGGGGGCTGGGACTGATCTTCGGCGCTATTTTGGCCCGGAAGGTCGGCGAATACGCCCAAAAGAACGGGATCCCGGTAAACTATCCCCTTATCGGGGCCTGCGGGTATGTGGGCCTGATGGTCTGGCACGGGGGTATCAGCGGCTCGGCCCCGATCAAGGTATCCGAACCGGGCCACCTGGCAAGCCTGATGGGATCGGGCCCGGGGCCCGGGATGTCCTATCCGGAGACCATCCCCACTTCAGCTACCGTCTTCAGTGCGTCCAACCTCCTCCTGTTTTTTATGGTGTTTTTCGCCATAAGTGCGCTGGTCTATTACCTCGGGCGAAAGGCGCCCCCCACTTTTATCTCCCTGCCGGGCTACGCATTTTCGGAATCCGGCGATGCTGCCCCCACCGGTGCCGAACGCCTGGACCGAAGCCGGCTGCTGTCCCTTCTCTTTGCCGGCCTTATCTTTCTCGCCTTTTTGGTGCGGTACCTGCCCGAGCTGAGGTCCCTGAACCTGACCCCGGATATGCTGAATTTCTTTATGCTGGGCCTTGCCCTGCTGTTGCATGGGTCTGTGCGAAGCTTTTTGAAGGCCACCCAGGAGGCCATAGGGGATACCGCCGGCATCCTGATCCAGTTCCCGCTGTATTTTGGCATCATGGGGATCATGACAGAGAGCGGACTCATCCATCAGATCTCCGATTTTTTTGTCGCGATCAGTACGGAGCGCACCTTCCCGGTATTTACGTTTATCAGCGCAGGGCTGGTGAACATTTTCGTCCCCAGCGGGGGCGGGCAATGGGCCGTTCAGGGACCGATGATCCTCGAGGCGTCCATGCGCCTGGGGGTCCCCTTGCCAAAGGCCGTTCTCGCCCTTGCATACGGCGACCAGCTCACCAATATGCTACAGCCTTTCTGGGCACTTCCCCTCCTTGGGATCACCCGGCTGAAAGCGCGGGAGATCCTCCCCTTCACCCTGATTTTTATGGCTGTGGGCGGTCTGATCTACCTCCTGGGCTTGTGGTTTTTCTGATCGTTGCTTATATTATCTTTTAAAAAAGCGCCTTGAAATCCCAGCATATCCCGGTTCCAATTTTAAGCCAGAGCCTGATCTTCCCGCCCGTATCGCGGGCGACCCCGGAGGGCCTTCTCGCGGTCGGGGGCGACCTGAGTGCCGAGCGGCTCATGCTGGCCTACCGCTCCGGGATTTTCCCCTGGTTCAGCGACGATTCCCTTATATTGTGGTGGAGCCCGGACCCGAGGGCCGTGCTGTTTCCCCATAAACTTAAAGTCTCCCGGAGCATGCGGCAGCTGCTCCGAAAGGGGCGTTTCAGGGTGACCCGCAACCGCAGCTTTACCGAGGTGATATCACATTGTGCCAGGGTCGGCCGGAAGGGCCAGAAGGGCACCTGGATCACGGAACGCATGCAACAGGCCTATGAGGAATTGCACAAACTGGGCCATGCCGTTTCCTACGAGGTCTGGGAAGACAACAACCTGGTTGGCGGACTTTACGGCATTGACCTGGGGGGCGTGTTTTGCGGGGAGAGCATGTTTAGCCTGGTGCCCAATGCCTCAAAAGCGGCCTTTATCCATTTGGTGGGGGATCTGGAAGGCCAGAACTACCGCTGCGTGGACTGCCAGGTGTATTCCGAACACCTGGGGACCCTGGGTGCGGAAGAAATCCCAAGGGCAGCGTTTATGAAACTGCTCACAGGTTCAGGATAAGGGAAGAATGCAGGAAAAGGACCGGGCGCCCCTCCATCCATAGCCCCACCCGGCGGTATTCCGTACCAATCTGGATCCGGGTTGTGTTGTTGGCCAGGAAGCCGATCCAGGCCCCGGCCCGAAGCCCGTACACGGGCCGTATCCCCTTACCCACGGATACCAGGGATTCGAGGTTGCCGACCCAGTACAATTCCCGGGGGTCCAGTTTTTCGCCCTGCAGGGGGCCATCTGCCGAAAACCGGTACCGGAACCTGTGAACAGTCCGCGTTGGAAAAATGCGCTGTTCCGTCCTGAAACGGTGCCCAAGCCGCATCGCCCGGAGACGGGAGGTAATATTGGCCTGCTGGGTCAGTCGCAGCTCATTGATATCCGTGCCTTCAAAGGGCTCCCGAAACCGGTACATGATTCCCAGCCCGAGACTCCGATTCCCGTCGACTTTGAAATTGGAAAAGTGGGCCAGGTCGACATGCCTCGTGGGAATGCTGTTTTGCGGGACGTTGAGGAAAAATACGCGCTGGGTAACCGAAAAGTTATGCGAATAGACCGGGGTGAGGGAATAGTTCACAGAAATCTGTGGCTGGAGGAAACCAAGGAGGTCCTCCTGGGCAAAAATGAAGGAAGGGGCCAAAAGCGCAAAAAGGAAGCATCTCTTTTTAATAGAGGACATGGTCGTAGTTTGGCGGCAGGGACTGTCGCCGCTCCAGGAACTTGCCCCCGGAATCGAAGAGTATTTCATAGTCCAGGTATCCCGATTCTCCTTTTGCATGTACTATGAGTTCGTAACGGATTTCCGGGAGGATGAGGTTCTGGAAGGCTACCCTGAAGGTCTCCTGGGTTGAGGAAAATGCGCTGGCAGGGTATTGTTGCTGTATTTTCCGGATCTTGTACTTTGTAAAGGCAGCCTGCAGGTACTGTTCCATTAAGAGAAAACTGTCCCCGGGAATATCCACGGGTTTGATGCCTACTTCGATATCTTCCAGTACGTCCTGGTCACTGAACTCGATGCTGTAATGCAATCGGTCCCTTTTGAATTTGATTTCATAACTCTGCCGGCTGCTGTCGATTTCCTTGTAAAAGCGCAATTTCCGGACCCCTTCGAGATAGGGGGCAGCCACCTGGAGGGAGGCTTCGGGGAACTGGGATTTCTTGATGCGGAATTCCCTTTCGTACTTAACCTGGCCGGAAACGGAACTGCACAGGAGGGTGATCAGCAATGCGGTGATTTTAGCCTTCATCATATCTGAAACAGTGGATTTCATGATCGTTGACCATTCCCGTGGCCTGCATCATCGCGTATACGATGGTGCTGCCCACAAAGGTAAAGCCTCTTTTTTTCAAATCTGCACTTATTCGGTCCGAAAGCTCGGTTTTAGCGGGGGCCTGCCGGTAGTCTTTCCATCGGTTCCGGATTTGCTCCCCTGAGGTAAACCCCCAGTAATAGTTGCTGAAACTCCCGAATTCCTCCTGTATAGCTAGAAATGCCCTGGCATTGGCGATACTTCCCTTAATCTTCAGGCGGTTGCGGACGATCCCTGGATCCCCGAGCAACGCCTCGATCTTATCGGGGCCATACCCGGCAATTTTACGGGGGTCAAAGCCGTCAAATGCGTTTCGGAAGTTCTCCCGTTTGCGCAGGATTGTAATCCAGCTTAGTCCGGCCTGGAAGGTTTCCAGCAACAGGAACTCAAAGAGCTTCTGATCGCCGGTCACCCGGACACCCCATTCCTGATCGTGATAGGCCTCGTAGAGCGGATCTCCAATGCACCAGCCACAACGGTGTTTTTCCATAGCATAAATATAGGGAATCCACGGATGTGACGTACAGGCCCCGGGTTCCGGGCGCATCCTTTTTCAGGTCCGAAAAATAATAGAGATACTTTCGTTAAATAATAGTTAAACATCTATGATATGATAGTAATGCTATTATATTTGCGGGTGGATAATTCAAGTTAATGAAGCATCTGATAAACAATGTGAAGATTGCGGTGAACGAGAAAACCTACGTCAAGGATCCCGAATCCTCTGACCTGGGCAAGCGCATCGTTCAGCATGGGATCGCCCTGATATCGGAAATGGGCTTTGAGAATTTCACGTTTCGCAAACTCGGGGCGCGTATCGGTTCAAATGAGAGCTCCGTCTACCGGTATTTTGAAAACAAGCACAAGTTCCTTATCTACCTGACTTCCTGGTACTGGGGCTGGAAGGAATACCTGCTGGTCCTGACCACCAACAGCATACAGGACCCTGCCTTCAGGCTGGAAAGGGCCCTGCAGGTCCTGACCGAACCTGTCGAAAGGGATTCTACCTTCTCCTATATCGATGAGGCGGCCCTTTACCAGATCGTCATCAACGAATATTCGAAGTCCTTCCTGACCAAGGAAGTGGACCGGGAAAACAAAGAGGGGTACTTTGAGATATACAAACGAATGGCCAGCAGGCTCCGGGACATGATCCGGGCCGTAGACCCGGAATACCCTTTTGCCGCGAGCCTCGCCAGTACGGTGCTCGAGGGGGCGATGCACCAGTACTTTCTCATGGAACATTTTCCCTCCCTTACCAACTGCAGGGACCACACGTCCCACTTTAGCTTTTTCCGGCACCTGGTATTTACATCACTAAACGTACAGCTCGATGATTAAAACAGTACTCACAGCCTGGCAGCGCCTGATCGGTTTGCTGACACTTGAAAAAAAGGACGTCCTGCAGGTTTTCTATTACGCGATATTCGCAGGAGTGGTCAACCT